>CAMDQP010000172.1 GCA_945906115.1 Opitutus sp. GAS368 | reverse complement strand
ATGGTACTGAAGCGGTGATCGCACGCCAGGCACTCGCGGCGACGGCGGATGGAATGGTTACCCTTCCCGAGGCGGGTCTCTAGGACCTTCGTATCCTCGTGATTGCAGCGGGGGCAGAACATCGCTCAGAGTTTGAGGAAATTCCCCAGGAGATGGAGGCCGTGCTCGGTGGCAAAGGACTCCGGATGGAACTGGACGCCCCAGATCGGGAGCTCGCGATGGCGTAGGCCCATCACGAGACCGTCATCGGTCCAGGCCGTCACCTCAAGGGCGGCAGGAAAAGTGGCGCGCTCGACGACCAGTGAATGGTAGCGGGTCGCGGCGAAAGGCGAAGGCAGGCCCTTGAAGACGTCGGTGTTATTATGGAACACCGGCGACGTCTTGCCGTGCATTAGGTGCGGGGCGCGGATGACGTTGCCACCGAAGGCATGGCCAATGGCCTGGTGGCCGAGGCACACGCCGAGAATTGGCTTCTTGCCAGCGAAGGCCTTGATCATCGCACACGAGACACCCGCTTCGGCCGGCGAGCACGGACCGGGCGAAATCATCACGCGATCAGGATTCAGCGCCAGCGCTTCCTCGACCGTGATTTGGTCATTGCGGTACACCTTCTGCTCCACGCCCAACTGCCCGAAGTATTGGACCAGGTTGTAGGTGAACGAATCGTAGTTATCGATGACCAGCAGCACGTGCAAACGATTTGCCCAGCGCTGCGAAGTGTCAAGGAACCGCGACCCCGTGTGAACAAGTGAGCGTGCGAACAATGTTCGCACGAGGGGCAGAGTCAGGGCCAGGGACAGGGCTCGGACGATGCGTTGTTCACAGCGATGAAATCATCACGATGACTGGCGCGCGCCGTCGTTCATTGTTCCTGGTTGGCCTCATCTTGCAGCCCTGCTGCATCTCAACTTCCCGACCCTAGCCCAAGCCCTGGCCCTATCCCTAATTCGGCCTCCCACCTACCCCCACCCCCACCCCTGTCCTTATCACCGTGAATTCTACCCCAAACCCCTCGAAAGTAGGCCTTTACAGAGGGAGGGGGGTGTGAATAACTGTGTGAACGGTATGAAACAGCGCACCCTCGGCAAAGAAGCCTCCGTAAAGGGCAAGGCTCTCCACACCGGTCAGGAAGTCACCCTGACCCTGAAACCGGGCGCCCCTAACACCGGCCTAGTCTTCCGTCGCATTGACCTTTTCGGCAAGCCTGAGGTCCGTCCGGTGTCCGAGATGATCACCGAACTCGAGCGCAAGACCACCGTCTCGTCCGATGCCGTCAAGTTGCACACCATCGAGCACGTGCTCTCGGCCCTCAGCGGCATGGCCATCGATAACGCCATCATCGAGCTCGATGCCTCCGAACCTCCGATCGTCGACGGCTCGGCCCGCCCCTTCACGACGCTCATCCACCAGTGCGGTATCGTCGAACAAGACGCCCAGCGCGAGACGTTCACGCTCACGCATCCGATTACGATCAACGAAGGCAGCCGCTCCATCATCGCCCTGCCCTTCGACGGACTGCGCATCACGTGCACGTCCGCCGACGACCGCGGCATCCACACGCAGCACCTGACCATCGACATCGACGCGGAGACCTACGAAGCGCAGATTGCCCCGGCCCGCACGTTCACCATCTACGAGGAAATCGAAGGCCTTATCGAGAAGGGTCTCATCAAGGGCGGCACGCTCGACTCCGCCATCATCCTCAAGGGCGACAAGATCGTCAGCAAGGAGCCCCTGCGCTTCAAGGACGAGCTCGTCCGTCACAAGATCCTCGATGTCCTCGGCGACATCGTCCTCGCGGGCATCCGTCTCAAGGCCCACATCATCGCGGTCCGCCCGGGACACGCGCTCAACGCCCGCCTCGCTGCGGCCATCCGCAAGCAGTGGCAGGAATCCAAGGCCCCCAAGGCCAAAGCCGCTCCCGCCGGCCAGAAAGTCGAAGCCCCGACGGCCCCCGCTGGCACGGCGCTCGACATCCGCCAGATTCTCAACGCCCTGCCCCATCGCTACCCGTTCGTGATGGTCGACCGCGTCGTCGAGATCAACGAGGACTCCCTCGTCGCAATCAAGAACGTCACCATTAACGAACCCTACTTCCAAGGCCACTTCCCGGGCCAGCCGGTGATGCCGGGCGTCCTGCAAATCGAGGCGATGGCCCAGGCCGCCGGCCTCATCATGCTACGCCGCGGCGCCGCCGATGAAGCCCCGAAGGTCGTGTTCTTCATGAGCGCCGACAAGGTGAAGTTCCGCAAGGCGGTCACGCCAGGCGACACCCTTGAGATCCGCGCTAAGCTCACCAAGATCCGCGGACGTATCGCCGCCGCCGAATGCGAATGCCTCGTCAACGGCGAGTGCGTCTCGTCCGCCGAACTACTCTTCAGTATCGCCGACTCGCCTAACGGCTGAACCGGATGGCCGCGCAAGTCCACCCCACCGCGATCGTCGAAGCCGGCGCCAAGCTCGGCCAGGACGTTGTCATCGGCGCCTACGCCTACGTGGGCTCCGACGTCACCTTGGGCGACGGCTGCGTGCTGCACCACCACGCGACGGTCGAGGGCTTCACGCAGCTCGGCCCACAGTGCGAGGTCTTCCCTTACGCCTTTATCGGCGGCCGCACGCAGGACCTGAAGGCTAAACCTGGCAAGCCCGGCCTCAAGGTCGGCGCCCGTAACACGTTTCGCGAATACGTCAGCGTCCACCTCGGCACCCAGGAAGGCGAATGGACCATCTTGGGCGACGATAACGTCCTACTGGCCTACTCGCACATCGCGCATGACTGCGTGATCGGGAATCACCTCGTCATTTCCAGCCACTCCGCCGTCGCCGGCCACGTGCATGTCGGCGACCACGTGAACATCGGCTGGAACGCCGGCATCCACCAGTTCTGCCGCATCGGCGACCACGCCATGATCGCGGCGTGCTCGAAGTGCGTCCAGGATGTCCCTCCCTTCGTCATCGCCGACGGCAATCCGTGCGAGACCAAGATGATCAACGCCGTCGGCCTGAA
>CAMDQP010000171.1 GCA_945906115.1 Opitutus sp. GAS368 | reverse complement strand
ACGCGTGACCAGCTTTACGGCGACATCCAGAAGATCTTCAAGCAGCGCAAGAAGACGATCGTCCTCGTGACGCATAACATCCGTGAGGCGGTCTGCCTTGGCGACCGCGTCGTACTCCTTTCGCCCAATCCGGGCCGTATCCGTCAGGTCTTCAATATCGACCTGCCGCGCCCTCGCCGCATCAACGATCCAGCCCTGGCCACTTTGGCCGCCGACATCACCACCGCTCTTTCCGCCCACCTCGCCGAACCGAAGGAGGGCCTCGTATGAAATATCCCCGCGCCCTCGTCCCCCTCCTCATCGGTCTGCTGATTCTCGGCGGCTGGGAGTGGTTCGTCCGCTCTGGCCGCGTCGACGACGTCCTCGTCCCTGCCCCCACGCAAATCGCCGAGTGGTTCTGGTCCGCGCTGCTTGACGGCTCTCTGGCTTCGGCTACGTGGGTCACGATGCGGCGCCTGATGCTCGGCTTCATCATCGGTGCCGCCATCGGCATCCCGGTGGGTGCGCTCTGCGCCCGCTCGAGCCTCGCCCGCGATACCATCGGTATCCTCTCGCTCGGCCTCCAGACACTTCCCTCGGTGTGCTGGGTCCCGGTCGCGATTATCGCTTTCGGCCAGAACGAAGCCGCCGTCCTGTTCGTTGTCGTGATGGGCACCGTGTGGGCCGTCGTCATCGCCGTGCAGGAATCGGTGCTCTCCGTCCAGCCGCTCTACCTCCGCGCGGCGATGACGATGGGCTCCCGCGGCTGGCACCTTTGGACGAAGGTGATCTTCCCTGCCGCCTTGCCCGGTATCATCAGCGGCCTCAAGCAGGGCTGGGCCTTCGCCTGGCGTTCGCTCATGGCCGCCGAAATCTTCGTGGTGATTCTCTCGGGCTTCGGCCTGGGATCCCTCCTGCATGCCGGCCGCGAACTCCTCCGGATGGATCAGGTCGTGGGCGTGATGCTTGTCGTCGTGGGCGTAGGTCTGCTGGCGGATCTCCTCTTCTTCTCGCCGATCGAGCGTTGGTTGCGCCGGTCCCGCGGGCTGGAGCGCTAAGCCGCCGCCTTTCCTCCTCGCCCTCGGGGCTGGGGAGGCCCTACCTTGGGGCATATGTTTATCGACGAAGCCAAGGTTATACTAAAGTCCGGTGACGGCGGCCACGGCTGCGTCAGCTTCCGTCGTGAGAAATTCATCCCGAAGGGCGGACCCGACGGCGGTAACGGCGGCAAGGGCGGCGACGTCGTCTTGGTCTGCGATCGTAACGAAGGCGACCTCCAGCACTACCGCTGGCAGCCGCACCGTAACGCGCGCAATGGCGCTCCGGGCATGGGTCGCCAGTGCGCGGGTCCCGACGGCGGAGACCTGCTCCTGCCCGTGCCTCCGGGCACGCAGGTCCTCGAAGAGGGCTCCAATCGTCTCGTGGCCGAACTGACCGAGCACGGTGAACGCGTCGTCCTCCTCGCTGGCGGCAAGGGCGGCATGGGCAACATGAACTTTAAGAGCTCGGTCAACCAGGCTCCGCGTCGTACGACCCCGGGCTACCCCGGCGAAGAAGGCACCTTCCGTATTGTGCTTAAGACAATCGCCGACATCGGCCTCGTGGGCTACCCGAACGCCGGTAAGTCGACGCTGACGAATCTCCTCACCGCCGCCCGCCCGAAGATGGCGCCGTATCCGTTCACGACCCTGCACGTCAACGTGGGCGTGATTGATTACACCGACCGCTTCGACCGCATCGTGATGGCTGATATCCCTGGTCTCATCGAAGGCGCGCACGAGAATCGCGGTCTGGGGCACCAGTTCCTCCGCCACGTCGAGCGCTGCTCGCTCCTGATCTTCATTATCGATATGGCTGGCAGCGAGAACCGTGAGCCTTGGGACGACCATCGTATCCTCGAACGCGAACTCCGCCTCTATTCGCCAATCCTCGCCGCGAAGCCGCGCATCATCGTGGCCAATAAAATGGATCTCCCGGCCGCCGCCGCGAAGCTGGTTAAGTTCCAGGAACGCGTGAAGGACATGGTGATCCCAATCTCCTGTTACTCGCAGGAAGGCATTCAGGAATTCCGCGATAAGCTCTGGGCCGCCGTGAAGGGTCCGGTCGACCAACGCCCGAAGGCGCCCGCTCCTTACGTCGAACCCGCCTTGGCCAAGCGCCTGGCGAAGGTCCACGCCGCCAAGATTGTCGCCCCTAAGGCGAAGGCCAAGCCGGTGGTAAAGAAAGCCGCCAAACCCGCCAAGGCGAAGAAGGCTGCTCCGAAATCTATGCCAGTCGTGAAGAAGGCCAAGGCCGTTGCGGCGAAGAAGCCTCTCCCGAAGAAGATTTCCAAGCCGATTGCGAAGAAGAAGCCGGTCAAGGTCGTGGCCAAAAAGAAGGCCGCCCCGGTGAAGAAGGCGGCCTCGAAGTCGAAGGCGAAGAAGAAGTAAGTTACTTCTTCTCCGGCGTGCCCTTGAGTTCCTTGAACTTGAGGGACTCGGAGTTGAGGCAGTAGCGCAGGCCGGTCGGGGCCGGACCGTCTTCGAACACGTGGCCGAGGTGGCAGTCGCAACGGGTACACAGGATCTCGGTGCGGCTCATGCCGTGGCTGCTGTCGGTGATGGTGGCGATGTTCTCCTTGGAGACACCTTTGAAGAAGCTCGGCCAGCCGGTTCCGGAATCGAACTTGGAGTTGGAGGAGAATAGGGGCAGGTCGCAGCAGATGCAGTGGTAGGTGCCGCTCTTCTTGTTGTCGAGCAGGGTGCCGCAAAACGGACGCTCGGTGCCCTTGGCGCGCGTGACGAAATACTGATCCGGCGTGAGCATCGCCGCCCATTCGGCGTCGGTCTTGATGACCTTGTCGACGAGCGTGGGCTTGCCGATACCGCCTTTGCCGTCGTCGAGCGTGACGAGCACCTGGGTTACTTTGGCTTTGGCGGAATCTTTCATGGGCTTAGTTTCGGGAGAGGGGGAGGGGGTGATCTTCTTGTCGGTGGCGGCGTATAAGGCTACCGCAATGCCGACGGCGATGGGGAGGAGGAGCCAGGTTTTCATGTTCGTGGTCTTAGCTGAAGGATTTGCCGCAACCGCAGGTGCTGGCAGC
>CAMDQP010000170.1 GCA_945906115.1 Opitutus sp. GAS368 | reverse complement strand
GTTGCCGGCGACGGCGCCGGCGTGGATCACGACGAAGCTGCCGCCGCGCGCTGCGAACTTTTCAACGCGCTCGCGTTCGTCCGGCTTGAAGTCGCCGCCCCCTTGGCGGTGGATGACGAGTACGTCGGTGCGCGCGAGTTCTTCATCCGAGGGGAAGGTCTGCACACCCTTGGCGTCGGCGTCGCCGACCGAGGCCTTCATGCCGGCCGCAGTGAGCAACGGCTGCCAGTCGCGTGCGAACGCCGGGTGATCATGGTCGCCCGGTCCATGGCTCTTGGGGCCGCAACGGAGGAAGACGCGGAGCGGAGCAGGGGCGTCAGCCGCGAAGACCGAGACGATGGCCAGCAGGGGGAGGAGGCAGCGCATGGGGGAAGATTGAGTGCAAAGGTGCAAAAGTGCAAAGGTGCAAAGGTGGGGAAAGGGGTAGGGGTGGGGGGTAGGCATGGATGACTGAATCGATGACAGAGGACAGAGGGCAGAATGCCGCCACCTGGCGCCCGCACCCGCACCTGAACACCCGAACCCGATACCCGACGGCCGAGACCTGGGACCTGAAAATGAATCACCCCAGCCAATCATCCGGTTTCCGGGCTCCCTTTGAGTTTGTTTTCGTTGCATCGGGTAGGGTCGAGCATCCCTGCTCGACCGCGGCCGACCAAGGATGGTCAGCCCTACCTAGTGAGAAGCTGGCGCTAGAGTTCAGATCACTCCCACCAACTGATCCAGCGACGTGATAAACGCATCCGCGCCGGCCTTCACCTTGGCGCGGACGGCATAGCGGCCGAAACCGATGACCTTATCGGCGTCGCCCTTGACCTCGAGGTCGCTGGCGCCGTCGCCGACCATGACGACCTGAGTGGCCTGGTGCTCGGCGCGGAGGCGGCGGGCGACGACGTTCTTGCCCTTGGAACGGCAGGTCGGGCAGGACTCGTCGAAGCCGGCGTAGGAGCCATCGGCGTGGAAACGGAGGATAACCGCTTCGACGCGGTCGATGCCAAGATAATTGGCTAGAGGCAGGATGGCCTGGGTGAAGCCGCCACTGACGATGGCGATCTTCCAACCGGCGGCGCGGAGCTGCTCCAGCGTGGCCTTGGCGGTGGGTTCGACGGTCGCGATATACTTCGCGCCGATGGCTTCCAGTTCGGCCTTGGTCGGCTTGATGATGTCGAGACGCTTGGCGAAGATCGCTTCCATCGGCGTCCCGCCGTCCATGGCCGCGTTGGTCATGTCCTCGACGGCCTTGAAAGTCTCCGGTCCGCGCAGGCGAGCCAGTTCGTCGATGCCCTCGATGGACGAGAGGGTCGAATCACAGTCGAGAAGAAGGAGCTTCGTGGCCACGAGGGAACTACAAAGGGCACCGCCGAGAGGGTCAAGAGCCTACCCAATGCAGGGTTGCCAGTTTGGCTCCGCCGCTCAGCCTCATCTCTACCATGGCCTGTACCCCTACTGCCTCTGCTTCCGAAGTCTTTTGCCGCGCCGCCAAGTGCAATCGCCTGATGGGTCGGGTGCTCTTCGTTTTCGCAATCTTTTTGACGGTGATTCTTGTTAGTGGTAGCACCGAGTTCATCCGCAACTCCTCCGCGGGTAACGTCGGCAGTGCCGAGCGCATCGTCGGGCACCTGACATCCTTCGTCGCCCAGCTGATCCTTGTCCTCTCCGTTCTTTTCCTCGCCCGTCGTCGTCTCTCCGCTGCCCACCACGCTTCCGTGAAGTCGAACAACCTCAAGGCCCTCGAGCTCCTCGCCGCCACCGCGACCGACGAAGCCGCGAAGAAGGACCTACTCACCCGCGCCGCCGACCTCGTCGCCGGCAAGCCGGGTTGCTGTAAGTAAGCGAAAGCCAGACAAGGTAGGGACAGCACGTGGTGCTGTCCCTACCTCAATCACTTCCTGTCCTTCTTCTCCTGCTCGAGCGAGGCCTTGATGGAATCGTTGAAGGCCTTGGTGCGTTCGGCTTCGGTCAGAGTGGCCGGTGGTCGCTGAGTCAGCCCGTAGTCCCCGCCTTCCCAAAGCAGATTGCGGATCGCGGGGTCGTTGCCACGCGTCCAGCCCTTGGCCGCTTTCATGTCCGGTGTCTTGAGTTCACTCGGGATGCTCGGCGTGATGCCGATCTCGGTGAGGGTGCTCCAGTCGGCAAGGTTCCCCTTGGTGGCACCGATGGGACGGATGTCCGCCAGGTCGACCTCGACCGTCGCCCAGCCGTCCTGAACCTTGAGTTCCTTGACGGCCGCGTATTCGGCCTTCGGGCCGGCAGCGAAAGCGCCCCAATCGTTGCTGACGAATTTCACGGCGAGCCAGCTGGCCTCGCGGGCTTTGATCTCGAAGCGCAGCTTGGCGCCTTTCGGCCCGCGCCACTTGGGGTCCTTCACCTTGCGGGTGTAGAGGCTCCAGAGGTCGGGGTGGTCCCAGTTGAGCCGATACCAATCGCCCCAGTCGGCGCTGTCCGCGTTGATGAGTCGTTCTGGCGTATCGGTCGCCTGCGCGCCCGCGGCCTTGAGCTGAGCTGGGGTAACCCAGGCTTCGCGTGAACTGAAGTAATAGGTATCGGAATTCGCCACGCCCGGGGTGGTCGGGAGCTTGCGGTATTCTTCGGGCGTCGCGTATACGACGTTGGCGTAGGCGAAGAGCGGTTGCGACAAATCCATGAGCGGAGCCTCGGCGATCCAGCGTCCGTCGACCTGCTTGGCCTCGAGACGACGCCAGAACCGTGTGAGCTCATGGACGTCCTGGCTGACGTAGATCCGGACGGTCTGGCAGGGTTTGGACGCATCCGGAGTCACGACGATCTTCGGGACGCGTCCCGCTTCGATGGCGATAACGGGCGTGGTCGGGATGAGCCCTTTCTTGCCCTTGAGGTACGTCTCGAACCACAGGTGCTGGGTGAGCGTGCTGGCGTGGTCGTGGCGGTGGTTGAAGTGCGGCGACATGCTCAGGCGCAGGAGCGAGTCGGGGACGCCGCGCCAGTTCCACGCCATATTATCCATGTGCGCGTGGAAGTCGTTGGTCGGCGAGAACCAGAGCGTCGGCGCGCTCAACCGGGCGATGTAGGGATTCTCCGAGATCGTCGCCAGAGCGAGTGGCGTGGCCTTGGAAC
>CAMDQP010000169.1 GCA_945906115.1 Opitutus sp. GAS368 | reverse complement strand
TGCTTACCCGCTTCGTCGGTCGCCTTCTTGAACGCGGCAGCGTCCTTAGCAGCCTTGTCATTGAGGGCCTTGATGTCGGCGATGCTCTTGAGGCGGGCTTCGGTGGCTTCCTTACTGATCTTGGCGGCGCGCTCGTTGGCGGCTTCTTCGCCGCTCCAGGTGACGATGGCCACGCCACCGAAGGCGGCGGCGATGAGGATGAGAATGATTTCGCGGGTCTTCATGATTGATTGGCTGCATCCTTGTCGGCCCCCACCCGTGGGTCAAGAGCCTACCCGCCCAGTTACGAAAGGCGGTTCTTATAGTCCGCGTAGCCGAAGCGTCGCACGATCTGCGTCTGGCCGGAGGCGGGATCGAAGCTGGCGATCGCCGGGAGGGGCACTCCGTTGAAGGTCGTGTTCTTGACGAACGTGTAGTGCGACATGTCCATGAACACGAGGCGCTGGCCGATTTTAAGCGGGGAAGGGAAGGAGTAGTCGCCGATGACATCGCCAGCCAGGCAGGTGACACTCCCTAGGCGGTAGGTATGGGGCAGCTTGCCCGGGAGGTCGGCGTCCATGATATCGGCACGGTAGGGCATCTCCAAGGTGTCCGGCATGTGGTTGGTCGCCGAGATGTCGATGATGGCGATATCGACGCCGTTATGGACCAAATCGAGCACCGTGCCCACCAAGACGCCGGTGCCGATACCGATGGCTTCGCCGGGCTCGAGGTAGACTTGGATATGCTGGCCCCAGCGCTGCCGGAAGCCCGTGATGATACGGACAAGGCGGTCCAGGTCGTAGCCCTCGCGGGTGATGTGGTGGCCGCCGCCGAAGTTGACCCACTTCATCTGCGGGATGAACTCGCCGAACTTCGCTTCGAAGGCCGCGACCGTGCGCTCCAGCACGTCGGAGCCCTGCTGGCACATCGTATGGAAGTGGAGCCCCTCGAGGCCGTCAAGGTCTGCAGCCGACTTGATCTCCGAGCGCAGCGTGCCGAGGCGGGAGCCGGCGGCGCAGGGGTTGTAGAGTTCGACGTCGACCTCGGCGTGCTCTGGGTTGACGCGGAGACCAAAGGACAGCTTGCGGCCGGCGGCCAGAGCGGCGGCCTTATGACGCTGCCACTGCGCGGTCGAATTGAAGGAGATGTGGTCGGCGACGCGGAGTAGGTGGGCGAACTCCTCGTCCTTGAAGGCCGGCGAGTAGGCATGGACTTCGCCGCAGAATTCCTCGCGGCCGAGGAGGGCCTCGTGGATGCCGCTCGCGGTGGTGCCGACGAGGTATTTCGAGATCAGCTTCGCCTCGCTGAACTGGGCGAAGCCCTTGAGCGCGAGGATAATCTTGGCGCCGGAGCGGTCCATCACCGAGCGCAGGATGCGGAGGTTCTGTTCCAGCAGGCCGCGATGGAGGACGTGGCAAGGGCTCGGGACCTGGCTCAGGTCGACCTTGCGGAAAGCTTCGGTGAGGGCGTCGGACACGGTGGTGAAATTGGGAGCGTCGGTGGGCGGTGCAAACGAAAAGCCCGCTTTGCAGCGGGCTTTGGTTTGGTTGTTCAGGCAACCGGGAGCTCCTGCACGTGCCAAGGCAGGCCACGCTTGGTGAGCTCTTCCATGAACGGGTCTGGATTCATCTCTTCCATGTTCCAAACGCCGGGCTTGAGCCACTTGCCGCTGGCGAGCATCGCGCCGCCAATGGCAGCCGGGACGCCAGTCGTGTAGCTGATCGCCTGGGATTTCACTTCGGCGAAGCATTCTTGGTGGTCGCAGACGTTATAGATGAAGACCTTGCGGGGCTTGCCGTCCTTGAGGCCCGTGATTTCGCAGCCGATGCAGGTCTTGCCCTTGGTGCGGGGGCCAAGCGAGGCCGGATCGGGGAGGAGTGCCTTGAGGAACTGAATCGGGACGATCTGGTGGCCCTGAAAGTCGATTGGGTCGATGCGGGTCATGCCGACGTTTTCGAGGACGCGGAGGTGAGTGAGATAGTTTTCGGAGAAGGTCATGAAGAAGCGGATGCGCTTCAGGCCCTTGATGTTGAGGGCGAGGGATTCGAGTTCCTCGTGGTAGAGCAGGTAGCTGTCCTTCGGGCCGACGACTGGGTAGTCGTAGACCCACTTGACGGAGAGCGGGTCGGTTTCCTTCCATTCGCCCTTTTCCCAGAAGCGGCCGCGCTGCGTGATCTCGCGGATGTTGATCTCCGGATTGAAGTTCGTGGCGAACTTGTAGCCGTGGTCGCCGGCGTTGGCGTCCATGATGTCAATCGTCTCGATCGTGTCGAAGAGGTGCTTCTGGGCGTAAGCGCAGAAGACGTTGGTCACGCCGGGGTCGAAGCCTGAGCCGAGGAGGGCGGTGAGGCCGGCCTTCTCGAAGCGTTCGCGGTAAGCCCACTGCCAGGAGTATTCGAACTTCGCGAGGTGGGGCGGCTCGTAGTTGGCCGTGTCGACGTAGTGGATGCCGGCGTGGAGGCAGGCGTCCATCAGGTGGAGGTCCTGGTAGGGTAGGGCGACGTTGATGAGCAGCTCGGCGCCGAAGGACTTGATCAGGGCGACCGTGGCCTTGACGTCGTCAGCGTCGACGGCGGCGGTATGGATCGTGCGGCCCGTGGCGGCCTTGACATCAGCGGCGATGGCCTTGCACTTATTCTCGTTGCGGGAGGCCAGCATGACTTCCGAGAAGGACTCGGTGTCCATGGCGCACTTGTGGGTGACGACATTGCCGACGCCGCCGGCGCCGATGATTAGGACTTTTTTGCTCATGAGGTGACTGATTTCTGTCCACTCGGGACGGAGGGGGAAGCAAAAAGGATGCACAGTCCCGCCAAGGGAGGGTGACGCTTAGGCGTCGGCGTCAGGGCAGCCCTTTCCGGGCCGGCGGACCGGTCGGAAAGTAAGCCCTTTTGGCTGGCGGGATGGACGAGACTCGAACTCGCGACCTCCGCAGTGACAGTGCGGCGCTCTAACCAACTGAGCTACCACCCCGGTAGCCAAAAGGAAGGGTAAGAAAGGTTTCCGGGAGGGGGTCTGTCAAACGGAAAACCGACCCAAATTAGCCCCTAACTTGACCTTGGCCGACGATTTCGAACTTCCAGGTGGTCAATTCACGAATCCCCATGGGGCCGCGGGCGTGCA
>CAMDQP010000168.1 GCA_945906115.1 Opitutus sp. GAS368 | reverse complement strand
CTCAGTTCGGCGGAATTGGCCGAAGCCTTACCCTTGATGACGAGATCGGGATTGCCGGCGATCGCGGCGCGGAGTGAGGAGAGATGCACCTCGAGCTCCTTGACATCGTCGGCCGCCGCTTCGACGTTCTTATCATTGAGCGAGACGAGTGCGGCGCCCGGCACGAAGGAGTGTCCGTTCAAGAGGGCGGACTGGTCCTTGCGGGCTTTAGCCAGCTTGAGGGCCGAGTCGGTGCTACCAAGGTAAGCCATGACGGCCAAGGCGCAGCCGGCGATGAACAGCCCAGCGATCGCGATGAGCGCAAGGTTGAAGCCGAGGTTTTTCTTAAAATTCTGCATGGCTTAGAGGGCCTTGTCTTTTTGGATGACGAGGGTGAGGGTCGCTTTAGGGGTCATCCGAATCTCGGTCTTGTTGTCGGCGGCCTTGATGGTCTGGTCGGTGACGATGATTTCGTTCTCCGGGACGGCGCTGACATAGGGAGACTTGCGGAGGACCTCAAGCAGACGGCCGATGGCCGCTTTTTCGGACTGCGATTTGTACTGCTTAACATCGAAGGGCACTTCGGCGAAGAGGAAGCGGACGGAGACGACGACCTTGGTCACCACGACCGGAGCGGGCGCGGGCTGTCCGTCGACGGCCGGAGCGGCGGGTAGGGTCTCGTACTTCACGTGCATCTCTTCGATCCAGGTGTTCTTGAGCGTGCCAACACGCGACTGGAGGTCGCCGAGGAAGGCCGGCCAGTTGGAGCGATTGAGGACGACCTGTTCGATCTCCTTGGTCTTGGCGGCGAGTTCGGCGGCCTTCTTGCGGGACTCTTCAATCGTGTTACGACGGACGGAAAGTTCGGACTGGCGAGCTTGGATGATGCCGGCTTGGGCTTGATTCCAGCCCTCGGCGGAGGCGAACGCGAGCCAGACGCAGAAAGGAGCGACGGCGGCAAGGAGCGCGGCAACGACCAAGCGGGGCTTGCGAGCGTCGAAGGCCTGCTGTGAAGCGATATCGCGCGGGATCAGGTTTACCCCGATAGACTGCGGCAAGGTGAGGCGCGCCGCTTCGCCGATTACTTCCGTGATTTGATACTTGGCGCGCGCGAGCTGCTCCGCGTTGGTACCGGCTCCCAAGGTAATGACCGAGGAGGGATCGAAGACTTCGACCGGCAGGCGCAACGTCTCGCAGAGCTGCTCGGAAAGGCCTGGAACCTGAGAGCCGCGACCTGTGATCAGGATGCGGGCGGGCTGGCGGCCATTGGCGCCGCGGCGCACATTGATCAGTCGGCGGTTGATGTCCTGCGCGAGGCGCCGGATGAAAGTCTGCGAGTTGGCCTGCAGGATGGCGACCTGCGGATCGGACTCGGCCAACTGGACGACGCCGGAAAAATATCCGACCTTAATGGCTTCGGAAACCGCGAAAGGTTGGCCCGTATTATCGGAGACGCCCTGCGTGAGGAGGTTGCCGCCGATGTTGGTGGCCGACTGGATGTTGACGCCACTGGGGCCGACGAAGCTGAGCGTGGTCGAACGGGCGCCGACGTTAATGATGAGGACTTCCTCGGCGCCAGAACTGCCGGCGAGACGGAACGCCTGACTGTCGAGCAACGGGGCGGCCTGGATCGACATCGGACGCAGTCCGGTCGAAGTGACCATGTTCGCGATCTTAGTCGCGATTTCGGTGCGCAGGGCGAAGAGAAGGACTTCCGCTTCGACGCCGTCGGAGGCCATCAGCTGGCTGTCCCAAATGACTTCGTTCAACGGATAAGGGATAGCGTTCTGAGCCTCGAAGGCGACAATCTGGGCCTGACGGGCACGTTCGACCTGCGGAACCTTGAGCGGCTTCTGCAAGAGAAGAAACGCGGGGGCAATGACGGCGACGCGGCCCTTGAGCTCGTGGGTATTGACCAGGCTCGCTAAGGCGGCGATCGCCGCGTTCAACCACTCGTCGTCGCCAGTCAGGCCGGGGGCGATTTCTTCGACAAAGAACTGCTCGAGGACCAAGCTGCCCGCTTCAACGGAGAACTGGGATACCGAGACGTTCGACGCGGCGAGATTAACAATAATTGCCTTCTTCTGGCTCATACGAAAACAGGGAGGGAGAGGGATTAGCGGGCACCGTCTTCCCGGATAAACTCGGGGGAAGGCGAACCCTGCGGCAAAGCGTCGAAGATGGCATAAGGCACCAGGAACTGCGGGCGAAGCATGCCGGTATTGGCGTTGGCGCCTCGGTCAGCGAGGTCACGGGCACCGTCGAAATCCTTCTTCGTGACGAACATCTTGTGCACGGCGCCCAGCATGTCCGGATTCAGGCGACCGGCTTCATTGAAGAGCGGGACTTCCGTGCCAGCGACGTCGAGCTGCACATAGTAATAGTCGGGCTGCATCTTGAGGCGATCGCGCTTCACGATATCGCCAGGCAAGTAGAAGTAGACGGAGCGAGGTGAGCCGATTTCCAGCGTCAGCACGGTCGCCGAGGAGCGGTAGTAGGAAAACTCGGTCGCATCCTTGGCCGTAAGTGGCTTGAAGATCTGAGTGACGGTCACCTTAACCTTGTCGACCCACTGCTTGTTGGCGGCCCGCTTACCGGCCTTCTCTTCCGCCGTGACCTTGGTCTCAGGATTGAAATAGGCCTGAAGTTCGACCTGCATGCGAATCCAGTCATTCTTCTGTCCGCCGATCTTGACCGGGTCGAAGTGGACCGAGCGCACGACGACTGGGCTTTTGCCGGCGGTGCCGGCCGCCGTGGGCGCCTGAGCGGAAACGAGGGGTACGGACAGGCAAAAGGCCATTAGGCTGGCAAAAACAGCACGTGCTTGGGGCATGGGAAGGCAAAATCTGTTGCGTTTGGAGGGCTTAGGCAAACGCAAAAAATAGCAGGTTTGGAACAATTGTTAAATGCAAACTTCTTGCATCTGGCGCCGGCCCCTGTGAGTCTGGATTTACGTGCTTCGTCTCCTTGCAGCCTTGATCATCTCCGCGACTCCCTGGCTCGGCGGACAGGCCTATGCGCAAGAGAAACCGGTCGTTGTGTCGAGTTTCAGCGTCATTGAAGAATGGGTTCAAGTCATTGGTGGAAAAGGGCTTGAATCGATAAGCATCATTCCGCGCCGGAGCGAGGCGCATGG
>CAMDQP010000167.1 GCA_945906115.1 Opitutus sp. GAS368 | reverse complement strand
GTCGAACGCGCCTGCCACGCCCCCGCCGTGCTCTTCGGCGTCGAGCAGCGCGGCTTCATCCGGGAAGGCTACTGGGCTGACCTCGTCGTCGTAGACCCCGCCAAGCCGCACACGGTCAACAAGGCCGGCCTCCTCTACCAGTGCGGCTGGTCGCCGCTCGAAGGCCACACCTTCAGCAGCACCATCGAGCGCACGTTCGTCAACGGCGTCAGCGTCTTCGAAGACGGCAAGGTCCGAGCCGATGCGCCGCGCGGCATGCGCCTGACGTTTAATGGAAATGCGCGGTAAGAGATAACCCTTCGAATCAAAGGGAAACCGGAGACCGGATGATTGGCTGGGGTTATTAAATGCCGCAGCAAATATCCCAGTCTCCCCTTGCGGTTCTTGCTCCCTTGTCCCCGTGTCACCTTGCCCACTTGCCCCCTCGCGTGCACGCGTTCCCCTTGCCACCCTCCCCGCCTCCCCCCTAATTTCCGCCCGTGTTCACCCTGCTTAAGACCGATACGACGACGGCGGCGCGCCTCGGCGTGCTGAAGACCCCCCACGGGGACATCCGCACGCCGGTCTTCATGCCAGTCGGCACCCAGGCCACGGTCAAGGGGCTCTCTCCCCAGCAGGTCGCCGAGACGGGCGCCCAGATCCTGCTCAGCAACACCTACCACCTGAACCTCCGCCCGGGCCGCGAAATCGTCCGCGCCGCCGGCGGTCTCCATAAGTTCATGCACTGGGATAAGCCAATCCTGACCGACAGCGGCGGCTTTCAGGTCTTCTCGCTGGCAAAGCTCCGCACCATCACCGACGAGGGCATCCATTTCAGCTCTCACCTCGACGGTAACAAGCTGTTCCTCGACGTGAAGGACTGCTTCGACATCCAAAACGCCCTGGGCTCCGACATCGCCATGGTGCTCGACGAGTGCCCACCCTACCCGTGCGAGCGCGCCGCGTGCGAAGTCGCGGTAAACCGCTCCATCCGCTGGGCCAAGGAGATGCTCCAGCTGGCCAAGGATAGCGGCTTCCTCGCGTCGGGTCGTCATCTCTTCTGCATCAACCAGGGCTCGGTCTTCGACGACCTGCGCATCCGCTGTGCCGAGGAACTCGGTGGACTTGATTTCCCCGGCCACGCCATTGGCGGCGTCAGCGTCGGCGAGCCCGAGGAGCACATGCTCCATCAGGTCGGCTTGGTCGCGCCGCTCCTCCCCAAGAACAAGCCGCGTTACGTCATGGGCGTCGGCACGCCACCCCAGTTACTCCGCATGGTCGCGCTCGGCGCCGACATGTTCGACTGCACCATGCCGACCCGTATCGGTCGCCACGGCGGGGCGTTTACGCCCGACGGTCCGATCAGCGTGAAGCACCTTCGCTACCGCGATGACCACCGTCCGCTCGTCGAAGGCATGGACAATTACACCTGCCGCCACTTCTCGCGCGCTTATCTGCGCCATCTGCACCACGCCGGCGAACAGCTCGGTGGCACCTTGCTCGCCCTGCACAATATCCATTTCCTGCAGGACCTCATGGCCCAAGCCCACGTGCACATCGCCGCAGGCGACTTCGCCTCGTGGTCCAAGGCCTGGTGCGAGCGTTACGAAGCCGGCGCCAAGGACGAGATACCGGCGGACTAGAGGCAGAACTCAAAGGGGAACCGGAGACCGGGAGGCTGGCTAGGGCATTTAATAACCCAGCCAATCATCCGGTCTCCCATTGAGCCAAACTCCCTGCCTTGGGTAGGGTCGAGCATCCCTGCTCGACCGCGGCCGACCAAGGATGGTCGGCCCTACCTCGAGGCAAACACGATACCCCCTTGCCCACGTGCCAGCGTGTCAACGTGCCCCCTCGCGTAGGTTTACCCTTCGCGCTAAAGCGAAAAACTCTCTCCGCAGGAACAACTGGCCTTGGCGTTCGGATTGGAGAACTTGAAGCCCCCGCCGATCATCTTATCAGAATAATCCAACTGCGTTCCGCGGAGGTAGAGGGCCGACTTTGGATCAACCAAGACTTCGACGCCCTCGGAGCGGACCAGGATGTCGGCCGCCTTGGCCTCCCCCACGAAACGCATCTTGTAAGAGAGCCCGTTACAGCCACCGCCGGAGATTGCGACCCGCAGGAACCCGCCCTGGGCTTCGCGGGTGGCCAAAGTGCGCAACTTCCCCCCGGCCGGAGCCGTCAGACGGATCAGACGCTCGTCGGCGACGCGCGGGCTGGCGACTGCAGTGGTGGTGTCCATCTTTCGTCACGATTGTGTCGAACCTGAGTAAAGACAAGCCACCACACCGATAAGGGCCCTGCTCAGCAGGAAAACAGGCTTGCCCGCCACCCTCCTCGAAGAGATATAATGCTTTCCTGGGGAACGGTCGCGTAGCTCAGTTGGTTAGAGCGCAGCATTCACATTGCTGAAGTCACAGGTTCAAGTCCTGTCGCGACCACCACCCGGAATCCCTGTCGTAACGACGCCATAAAGCGTCGTTATAAATTATAATTGTTACAATAATGTCATATATAATATTACGGATCAGACTGATATTTAGTGTTCACATCGGAATGTCGCTTATTTATTTCTAGGCTTGTCGATACCCTCTCCCTGCGGAGCCAAGTCTATCGATTCGCTTTTCTCCCCATACCATCCGTCTCCGATGTCCGTATCCTCGAAGCTGCCCGACAACCTCTCCGAACTCCTTACCCATCTCCACGCACGTCAGGAGAAGCGCGTCAACTGCACCATGCAGGATCGCGCGGATCTCTGGTTGCGCCATGGCGGCGAGAATCTGGACATCAGCCCGCCCAACTTCCACCATGCCCTCGCAACCTGGATGGCCAACACCGGCCTCGTGCACAAGGACAAGGTCCAGCACGTAGCCGCGGCGCTCTTCTGCCTCGGGGTGACTAACTCCAACAACCTCTTCCAGAAGGTGAACCAAGGAAAACTTGTGACGATGGGTATCGGTAAAAACGGTCGCCGCAACGCCAGGGGGCAGCGAAAAGCCTGATCCGGGGCCGTCGGGTGACTTCGGGGCGAAGGCCTTACCGAACCCGTTGACATCGACCCGGGGCTTCGGATGATGGCGGCATGAGCCGGCATCAGCAGAGGCGTCAGCAAGAAGTGGCCCGCGCTCGTTCCTTCCTGGAACGACGCATGAACGACC
>CAMDQP010000166.1 GCA_945906115.1 Opitutus sp. GAS368 | reverse complement strand
GACGTCACCCAGGTCAACAATCTCGACCCCAAGGCCAATCCGGCATCGGACGACTGGTCGCAGTTCGTCGGCGGCCGCGTGGGCGCCGAAGCCCTCAAGGTCCTCCTGAGCATGTCGCAGACTCGTACCGCCGAGGTACCGCTCGCCGCCGACCATAAGGTCTGGGAGATCGCACGTCGCATTCCCGCCCCGGAGCGGGTCGCTGAAGCCCGGGAGCGTATCAAGGGACCGGTCGCCCATAAGGATTGGGTCTGGGCCAAGGAAACGCTCCTGCTCGACGCGCTCATCGCCAAGAAAAGCGACGTCGAGGTAGAGGTGCAGGCCATTCAGGTCGGTCCGGTGGTCTGTCTCTCCAATCCCGCCGAGTATTTCGTCTCCTACGGACTCCAGCTCAAGAAGCGCAGCGGATTTCCCATGACCTTCCCGGTCGAGCTCGCCAACGGTTGCGTCGGCTATGTGCCGGACGAAGAAGCCTTCGGTCCGCACGGCGGCGGTTACGAGACACGCCTGACGAGTTACAGTAATCTCGAGATCACCGCCGGCACGCAGTTCATGAACGTCGGCCTCGAACTTGCCGCGAAGATGAAGCCTGCCAAGCTACCCGAACGTCCGAACGGACCGGCCGGTAAGCCGTGGGCCTACGGTGACCAGCCTCCGCAGCTGAAATGAATCGTCTCGCGTCCATCGTCTTCGCTTCCGTTTTGGCGGCTGCCCCGTTGCCAAGTCCGCTCGCGCCAGCTGAAGCGTTGAAGGCCTTTGAGGCTGCTCCTGGCCTGCGTGTCGAACTCGTCGCCGCCGAGCCGTTGGTGGCCTCGCCGTGCGCGATTGCCTTCGATAGCAAAGGCCGACTCTTCGTCGCCGAGAACCGCGGCTACCCAGTCGGCCCCAAGGAAGGGGAGAAGCCGGTCGGTGTGATTGCGATACTCGAAGACAACGATGGAGACGGACGCATGGATAAACGTACCGTCTTCGCGGACGGCCTTACGTTCCCCAATGGAGTCCTGCCTTGGGGCGGCGGCCTCATCGTCACCTGCGCGCCCGATGTGCTCTTTCTCAAAGACACCAACGGCGACGGCGTCGCAGATGAACGTCGTGTGCTGCTCACCGGCTTCGCAATCACGGGTAGTACGCAGCTGCGCGTCAACGCCCCGACCATCGGACCAGATGGTTGGATCTATTTAGCTGCTGGCTTGAGTGGCGGTACGGTCACCTGTCCATCCCATCCGGAGCGTCCGGCGCTCAAGATGACGGCGGACATTCGTTTCCATCCGCAGACCCTCGAGTTCGAGCTGGTGGACGGGAAGTCGCAATATGGGATGAGCTTCGACATCTTCGGGAATCGCTTCATCTGCATGAACCGCGTACCGGTCCAGCATGTCGTCTTCGACTCTAAGTGGCTGAAGCGTAATCCGCGCCTGGCTTTCAGCGAGACCGTCCAGGACTGCAATGAGCGCAACGCCTTCAATGGTATGAACGGCGGCCACGACGGCGTGCGGCTTTTTCCCATCAGCTCGAATATCACCACCGCCGACGGCCATGCCGGGTCGTTCAGCGCCGCCTGCGGCGTCAAGGTCTGGCAGGGCAAGTCGCTGCTGACTCCGGAGTGTGCTAATACCGTTCTGTCGTGCGACCCGACAGGTAATCTGATTCATGCAGATCGACTCACCTCCAGGGGTGCGACCTTCATGGCCACGCCGGTGTATGAAGGCCGCGAGTTCCTCGCTTCACGTGACGACTGGTTCCGACCGGTCTACCTGACCAAGGGTCCAGAAGGGGCACTCTACGTCGCGGACATGTATCGCAAGGTGATCGAGCATCCTGATTACCTGGCGGCAGAGGTGCGTAAGCATACTGATTTCGAATTCGGCAAGACGATGGGGCGGATCTGGCGGGTGAGGGCGGAGAAACCGACCGCGCAAGGGATTGAGCTGCCCATGGCGATTTCCGAAAACCCACGGAAGTATTTCCGTAAGGTCATCGAACAAGGGGATGATGCTTCGCCCGAGTCGACTAAAGCCCTCGTCACGGCGGCCCTACGAGAGTCCGAAGACAAGTGGATGCGCGCTGCCGTGCTGAGCGGTATCGGCGGACGTGAGACTCCTTTCCTGCAGGCCTTGTTGGCTGAATTTCCGCAAGATGCCAAGGTCGGCACTGGCTTGGCAGAAGTCTTTGGTTACCTTGGAGGTTCTTTCGTGAAGCCCGCCGACCTTGAGGTCGCCAGTGGCGCGCCGGAAGCCGTCCGGCTCGCCTTGTTGACGGGTTATCTTTCCGGTGCTGGCCGTAAGGCCGCTGGTCTGCCGACCTCTTTCCAAGCGCTCTTCGAATCGTCGCCGGCCGTCGCGACAGATAAGTCCAAGAGTCTCGAGGAGAGGGCGGTCGCGGTGAAGATCATGGCGCGGCTGCCTTGGGAGCGTTCCGGCGAGCCCTTACTCAAACTCGCGCTGGACGAGTCCGTCCCCGATCTCGCTGCCGTCGCGCTCAAGGCCGTGGTCGCCTATCCGAAGGAAGATGTCTCGGCCGCCTTGCTCGCTGGCTGGTCACGTTATACGCCGGCCCGTCGTGACGCCGTGCTTGGTTCGCTCCTCGGCATTCCGTTCCATTTGAAGGGCCTGCTTGCCGCCGTCGAAACCAAGCGCTTACCCGCCAGCGCCTTTACCGGCGTCCGTCGCCGCCAGGTGCTCGCCGCCAAGGATCCGGTCGTCAAAGCCATGGCAGAGCGTCTGCTGATCGTCTCCGCCCGTCCCGAGGCCTTAGCCGAAGCCACCAAGGCCTTGGCGCTTATACCCGTGCCCGCGAATGGACGCGTCGTCTTCAATGCCGTCTGCGCCACCTGCCACCGCTTGGATCGGGAAGGGTACGCCGTTGGGCCAGATCTCTTTGATATTCGACGCCAGACCAAGGAGAACGCCCTTTTCCATATCGTGAACCCTGATGCCGAGATCGCACCGGCCTTCACCGCTTATCTCGCCGAGGCCAAGGACGGACGTATCCTCAGCGGCATCCTGGTTGGCGACACGCCCACCTCGATTACCTTACGTGGCCCATTGGGCGTCGAAGCGACCCTCCTGCGTGCCGACCTCGCCAAGCTTGAGTCGCTGCCTGGCTCGCTCATGCCCACCGGCCTTGAAGCCGGCCTGAGCAAGCAGCAG
>CAMDQP010000165.1 GCA_945906115.1 Opitutus sp. GAS368 | reverse complement strand
GAGCAGACGCACGACCTCATCACGCTCGGCAACGAGCTTGCGCAGGCTCTCGTTCTGGGTGCGGACAACATCGTTCTGCTGCGTGACCACGGCGTTCTGACGGCGGATCGATTCGTTCTGCTGCGCGACGGCGGCGAGGAGAAAGGCGGCGTGGAAGGGGCTCATCGGCGGGGTTTCCTTATTGCAATAAAGTTGCAAAAAGGAACAGCAAGGGGAAATCATCGGGTTTGCAGTCCGCGGATAATTGCACGGACTACTGCCCACCCCCATGAGCGAGTCCCCCTCCACCCCTGATTCCATCCATTCGGATGCGTTCCTGGCGCGCCTGATGCGCGACCAGCTGAAGCTGTCGATCGCCTGCGCGCTGTGCTTCGTCGTCGCACTCGTCGCCCTGCCCTTGCTGAACTACTTCCAGCCGGAGTTCATGGCCCAGCGCGTGTTCGGCTTCACGCTCACGTGGTTGATCCTCGGCGTGCTCTTCTTCCCCTTCGTGTGGATCATCTCCTATGTCTTCATCAAGCGCTCCATCGCGCTCGAGGACGCCGAAGCCAAAGCCGCCCTGGACGGCCTGACCAAGTAATATGAACGCCCTCCTCGCCGCCGCCGGTATCGATCCTTGGATCGCCATCTGCTCCCTCGTCACCGTCGTCATCACCGTCGGCATGGGCTTCTGGACCGCTGGTAAGTCCAAGAGCGCCGGCGACTTCTTCGTCGCGGGCCGCTCGGTCTCCGTCGGCTGGAACGCCTCCGCCATCTCGGGCGAATACCTTTCCGCCGCGTCCTTCATGGGCGTCGCGGGCATGGTGATGCTCAACGGCTACGACGCGCTCTGGTATCCCGTATGTTACGCGTGCGGCTACCTCTTCCTGCTGCTCTTCATCGCTGGCCCGCTGCGTCGCTTCGGCGCCTACACCATCCCGGACTTCGCCGAAGGCCGTTATGACTCGCCGCTGTTCCGCAAGATCGCCGTCTGCTTCGTCCTCTTCATCGGCTTCTTCTACACCATGCCCCAGATGAAAGGCGCCGGCACCACGCTCGCCTACATCTTCCCCGGCCTGCACTATTCCGTCGGCGTCATCGTCGTCGGCGCGGTCATCACCCTCAACGTGTCGCTCGGCGGCATGAAGGGCATCACGCTCGTCCAGGCCTTCCAGTATTGGCTCAAGGTCTTCGCCATCACTATCCCGATTTTCGTGCTGGCCTCCATCGTCGGCCATTACCAGCAGCACCTCGAAGCTAACAAGACCGCCCAGGAAACCGTCGCCGCCGCCCCTGCGGGCATCGAGCGCAAGGCCCTCACGGCCAAGGCACCGAAGGACGAACAATGGATCGCGCCGTTCGGCAGCCTGACCACCAAGGCCGTCGACAACGCCATCAAGGCCGCCAAGACACCCGAAGAGAAAGCCGCGCTCGAGGCGAACAAGAAGCCCTACTCGCTCCTCTACACCTACTCGCTGATCATCGCGCTCGTCTGCGGCACCGCCGGCCTGCCGCACATCCTCGTCCGTTTCTACACCAACCCGGACGGCGTCGCCGCGAAGCGCACCACGATGTGGGTGATGATCCTAATCGGCGTCTTCTACGTCTTCCCGCCCGTCTACGGCGTCATCGGCCGTTCGCTCATGCCGGAACTCTACGAGGCCATCGGCTCGAAGGGCACCGACAAGGTCGTGCTCGAGCTGCCCACGCTGCTCGCCGGCCGCGACTACCCGCTCCTCGGCTCCGTCCTCTCGGGTATCACGTGCGCGGGCGCCTTCGCCGCGTTCATGTCCACCTTCTCCGGACTACTCGTCTCCATGTCCAGCGCCCTGGCGCATGACATCTACGGCCGCATGCTGAAGCCCGAATCCTCACCCGAACAGCGCCTCAAGGCGTTCAAGTGGGCCGCCGTCATCATCGGCGTCGTCTCCGTGGGCCTCGGCACCCAGGTCGAGAAGCTCAACATCAACTACCTCGTCGGCCAAGCCTTCGCCATCGCGGCGGCCAGCTACTTCCCCCTGCTCTTCATGAGCGTGTGGTGGCGCGGTATGACGATGAAAGGCGCGGCGACCGGCATGCTCGTCGGTGGCCTCATGGCCCTCGGCGCGATCACCCTTACCACGCTGTCCGACGTTTACGCCGTGCAGTCGCTGGCCGACTTCTGGGTCGCGAACCCGCTCGTGCGCATCCTTTGCGAACAGCCCGCGATTTGGGCCGTGCCGCTGGCGATCATCCTGATGATCGTGGTCTCCAAGGCCACGGCGTCGACGGTCCCAGCCGACGTGCGCATGAAGATGCTCGTCCTGCACGCCCCGGAAGCCCTAGGCCTGAAGCAGGAATACATCAAGGAACACGAAGGTCTCGGCGGCCACTGAGCCAGCTTCCCACGGTGGATTATTCCCGCCCCCGGAAACTTGAAACTTGGAAGTCAGGCAGGGGGCGTCTTTGCTGACGGCGTGCCCAACGAACTCACCGAAGACGACTCCCACGCCTATGGCGTCGTCCAGGCATTCTCCTTACTCCTCTCCGGCGGCGCCCTGTACGCAGCGACGCTGCTGACCTACCGGGGTGCGGAGGTCTTCCTCGGCCTCGTCCCGGACCCTTATGACCGCGTGGTCTGGCTCGGCGTCGGCATGGGTATCCCCGTCGCCCTCTGCGGCGCGGTCATCGCCGTCTTGGCCACGCTGAACCGGCGCTGGGATTTCCTGCGGATCGCCGCCGCCGTCCTGCTCGTCGGTAACCTTGCCGTGCCCGCCGCCTGGGGCGTGCTCTGGCTTATCCGTCAGAGCTAAACTTTCGTCATGTCCGGCCCCATCGTCATCGTTACCCGCGGCAGCCCGCTGGCCCTCCAGCAGACGCATGACGCCGCCGCCCGTCTGCAGGCGGCGCTCGGCCGGCCGACGGAGATCCGCATCCTGACGACCACCGGTGACCGCCAGGCGGGCTGGTCGCTCGAGAAGCAGGGCGGCAAAGGCCTCTTCACCGCCGAGCTCGAGCAAGCCCTCCTGCGCGGCGAAGCCGACCTCGCGATCCATAGTTCTAAAGATCTTCCGACCGAGATGCCGGCCGGCCTCGCCATCGCCGTCTGCCTGCCGCGCCAAGACCCCCGCGATGTGCTCGTGCGCCGCAGTGACATCGGCAGCCCGAAGCTCATCGCCACCGGCAGCCCGCG
>CAMDQP010000164.1 GCA_945906115.1 Opitutus sp. GAS368 | reverse complement strand
CCGCGACGGCCGCGATCTGTGTCTCGCTCTGCGATGAACACCCCGCACCCAGTATCGCCGCCGTCGCCATCCCCGCCGGACCGACTTCACGCCGATGGAAATCCTCGGTCACGACCAAGGTCGCCCTCAGTTCCGCCAAGGAACCCTACGTCATCGATCATATTGGCCTACCCGTCGACAACCCATGGAAACGTGCCGTCCGCACTGGCGATATCCAATTCCTCAAAGATGGCACGGCGGTTGTCGTCACCCTCGACGGCGATGTCTGGCTCGCCCGCGGACTCAAGGAGGACTCCACCAAAGTGACCTGGCGTCGCTTCGCCTCCGGACTGCACGAGCCGATGACCTGCGCCATCCGCGACGATCAGATTTATGTCTTCGATCGTAATGGCATCTGGCGACTCCGCGATACGAACGGCGACGGTGAAGCCGACGTCCATGAACTCTTCTCGAACGCCTTCGCCCAGACCGCCGACATGCGCGAATTCCCGAGTACGATCCGCCTCGCCCCGAAAGGCGAGTTCGTCATCGGCAAGGGTGGCCAGGAAGCGACGACCATCGGTAAGCACAACGGCAGCATCCTCCGCATCTCCGCCAACGGGCAGACGGCCACCTTACTCGGCTATGGCTTCCGCCAGCCCAACTTGTCGGTCCATCCGCGCACGGGCCTCGTCATCGCCAGTGACCAGCAGGGTCAGTACATCCCCAGCACGCCGATTCACATCGTCAAGGACGCCCAGTTCTATGGCTTCCTGAGCGATAAACTGCCCAAGCAGAAATATCCCGCCCCCATCGCCGAGCCGCTCACCTGGATCCCCCACGCCGTCAACGCCTCCGCCCTTTCACAGGTCTGGCTCTTCGACGCCAAGATGGGTGCGCTCAATGACGAGATGCTCCAGATCTGCTTCAACCAGCCCGACCTCCTGCGCGTGCTTTGGAATCATCGCGGCTCCCGCCCGCAGGCCAGCGTCGTCAGCATCGCCAGCGACTTCGCCACCCCGCCCCTCAACGGATCCGTGAACCCAGCTGACGGCCAACTTTATATCGCCGGCTTCCAAATCGCCGGCTGGGGTAATACGCTGAAGACGCTCACCGGCATCGAACGCGTGCGACACACCGGCGCGCCTCCGCTGACGCCCCGCGAGGTCATCCCGACAGACCGCGGCATTCTGCTCCGCTTCGACGTCGCCCTCGACCCCGCCAAGGCCACGAATCCCGACAACTATTCCTTCGCGACCTGGCACTACAAGCGGGCCTACACCTACGGTTCGGCTCAGTACAAGGCCGATGGCAAAACCGGCAACGATTGGCTCACGGCCAGCAGCGCTTACCTGAGCCAAGACGGTAAGAGCGTCTTCATCGGCGTCCCCGGACTGAAGCCCGTCGAACAGCTGCGTATCGGCTGGGGCATCGCTTCCGTCGCCGGCGCCGAGATGCGCCAGAACGCCTACACGACGCCCTACGAGTTCACGAAATTCGACCCCATCGCCGAAGGCTTTGGCCCAATCACCGTAGACCTCACGCCGCGTGCCGCGGCGGCGAAGAAGGCCGAGATCGTCTCTGCCGAAGAAGGTAAACGCCTCGCCACCATGTTCGGCTGCATCGCCTGCCACTCCGTCGGCGAGACTGCGATGAGCAACGTCGGGCCGAGTTGGAAAGGCCTCTTTGGCTCCAAGCGCGATTACGTTACCGACAAGGGCAAGAAAGGTTCGCTCACTGCGGATGAGGCCTACCTCCGCGAAGCCATCCTGGAACCCAACGCCAAGAAGCATGCCTCCTTCGTGAAATCGGAATTCGCCATGCCCAGCTTCGCCGGCGTGCTGACCGACGGCCAAGTCGACTCCATCGTCCTTTACATCAAGACCCTCAAGTAACATGTCCGCCCCGCTCGACCTGACCCGCTCGCCTGCCCATAATCCGCTGGAGATCTATCGCTTCCGCGATGGCCTCTACGCTGTCGACCTGATCGCCGCCGCGATCACGGAATTCGACCTGTTCACAAAGCTCGCCGCGAAGCCTGCTGATCTCGCAACGGTATGCCGCGACCTTGGTACGCACCGCCGGCCGACGGACGTGATGCTGACGCTCTTCGCCGCCAATGGCTTCCTCGCCCTGAAGAACGGCGTCTACTCGGTCACCCAACTCGGCCAGGAACACCTTGTCAGCACCTCGCCGATTTTCCTGGGCGCCTATTACGCTTCGCTCAAGGACCGTCCAGTGGTGAAGGACTTCATCATTATCCTGAAGACCGACAAGCCAGCCAACTGGGGCAGCTACAAGGACGAGAAACCCTGGAGCGAAGCCATGCTCACCGACGCGTTCGCTACGAGCTTCACGGCGGCCATGGATTCGCGTGGCTTCACGCTCGGCCCCGCGATGGCCAAAGCCTCGCCCATCGGCGCCCGCACCCGCCTCCTCGATATCGCCGGCGGTTCCGGCATCTACGCCTGCGCCTTAGTCGCCAACCACCCCAAGCTCACCGCCACGGTCTTCGAACGCGCGCCGGTCGACGGCATCACGCGCAAGATGATCGCCAAGCGCTGCTTCCAGGACCGCGTCGACGTCAAGGCCGGCGACATGTTCAAGGAGCCCCTGCCCACTGGCTACGATGTCCATCTGTTCTCCAACGTCCTCCACGACTGGGACACGGACAAGGTCCGATTCCTGCTCGCCGCCTCCGCAAGTGCGCTTCCCAAGGGCGGCCTGCTCATCGTCCACGACGCCCATCTGAACGACGACAAGACCGGCCCGGCCCCCGTCGCCGCGTATTCGGCGCTGCTGATGAGCGTCACCGAAGGCCGCTGCTACGGCACCGGCGAGATGCGCGACCTGCTGACCGAAGCCGGCTTCACCGACATCCACCACCAAGACACCGCGTGTGATCGCAGTATTGTCACTGCCGTAAGGCAGTGAAGATGACAGATGGCCGAGCGCACCGATATCGTTCTTGGTTCCTTGTTCTTTGTTCTAAGGCCACTTTGACATGCGCTTCCTAATTACAATAATTGCCGTGACGGCCTCGCTTGCCGCTGCACCGATGGATTCGGATGAGCAGCGTCTTGGTTTCGTCGCGCTTTCGGACGGCAAAACCTTCGATGGCTGGAAACATCCCGGCAATTGGGAGATCCAAGACGGCGCCTTCGCCCGCGTTCGC
>CAMDQP010000163.1 GCA_945906115.1 Opitutus sp. GAS368 | reverse complement strand
TCCTTCTTGCCCATGGTATCCGCGTCGATGCGGGCCACGCGGGCGCGCGGGAAGAGCTGGGCGATGGTCTCTTCCACCTTCTGCGTGCCATAGCCCTTCCAGCGGACCTTCGGGGAGCGGCAACTCGGACAGAGCACCGGGGCGCGCTCCTGATGGTTACACAGGTGGCAGCGGGCGGTGTCGTCGGTCCGGTGGAGCGTGAGCGAGACGCTGCAGCGCTTGCATTGGACGGCCTCGCCGCAATCCGGGCAGACCAGCGAGCGCGAATGACCGCGCCGGTTCAGGAAAAGGATGGTCTGCTCGCGACGTTCGAGGCGGGCGCGGATACCGTCGGTCAGTTCGCGCGACAGAATGTGCTGACCCTTCGAGTGCAGGACCTCGCGACGCATGTCCACGATCCGAAAGGCCGGCATCGGACGGTCGTCGACGCGCTTGGTCATCACGTCCAACGCATAGCGGCCCGCCGTCGCGTTCTTCCAGGTCTCCAGTGAAGGCGTCGCCGAACCCAGCACGCAGGCCGCGCCGAGGACCGAAGCACGCATCACCGCGACGTCGCGGCCATGGTACATCGGCGTCTCACCTTGCTTGAAGGAAGGCTCATGCTCTTCGTCGACCACGATGAGACGCAGGTTCGGGAGCGGGGCGAAGACGGCGGAACGAGCGCCGACCACCACCCTCGCCTGCCCGAGCGACATCGCCATCCACGCGTCGAAACGCTCGCCCGCGGAAAGGTGGCTGTGCCAAACGACCACCTTGGCGCCGAGGTCGGCGAGACGGGAACGGAGGCGGCCGACGGTCTGGGGCGTCAGCGCAACTTCCGGGACGAGGAAGATCGCCGAGCCGCCTTCGGCCACGACCTTACGAATCAACGCCACATAGACCTCGGTCTTACCTGAGCCCGTGACGCCGTGAAGTAGGTGAGCCCGGAAGGCCTTGGAATCTAGGGTCTGGGTGACGGAGGTCACCGCGGCGACCTGCTCAGGGTTCAGGGTATGGCCGGCCGAGGCGATGGTCTCCCCTTCGGCATAAGGGTCGTTGTAGGCCACGCGCCAAAGCACGCTGGCATCCTCCTTGACCGTACCGGCCTTGATCAGGGCATCAACGGCCTGCTGGGCGACGCCGAGTCCGTCGACCATCTTGGCGCGATCGGCGGGCTCTTTCTGACCAGCGAGATAATCAATGACCTGCGCCTGGCGCGGGGCCTTCTTGCGGAGCTTCGCCAGCGCTTCCGCTTCGGGCGGGGCGATCAGCGTGAGCAGGCGGCGCAGCACCGGGCGGACGCCTTTGCGGATGGCGGCGGGTAAGACCGTCTCCAACACCGAGTTTAAACCGCAGCCATAGTAGCCCGCCATCCATTCAGCCAGCTTGCAGCAGTCCGGCGTCATCACCGGCTGCTCATGCTCAAGCACCATAATACTGCGGAGCTTGGCGGAGGGCGGCGGCTCAGCCGGATATTTCCAGACCACGCCGATGCTCGTCCGTCCACCGAGCGGCACCCGGACCAGCTGACCCACCTGCAGGACATCCTTTAGGGCCGCTGGCACCGAATACGAGTAGGCCCGGGCCCCGCCGTCAAACGGGACCACCTCGGCGACGCCGGGTTCAATTTCTCCGAAGAGATCGGGCACAGGGGGAGGTTCGCCTATGCGAAGCAGGGATTCAAGCGAGGGTTGCCGACACCGCCTGATTTACGCCTTGGCGTGAATAACCGTCGTCGGGACGCCGGAATGGGCCGCGATGCGGGCGCACATCAGGGCCCAGAAACAGCCGATGCAGTTGGCCACGACCAGCTGAAGGTCGGTGGGCATGCTGTAGAAGATGAGCGTACCCGGGAGCCAGACGAAGTAGTTCGTGAGCAGATTCGGGAAGACCAGGCGGCGATACCAGCCCGGTCCCATCGCTGCACGGAGGCGGGCAGTATCCCAGCCGCAATCCTTCCAGAGATGGGAGATCGCATTGCCGGGAGCCCCGATGAAAATCGTGAAGCCCGCCATATCGACCAAGACCTTGAGTAATACGGTACGGAGGTTGACCTCATCGCCGAACCACGCGGCCTGGAGCGAATAGAAGTAACTTACCAGCATCCCCATCAAAGCCCACCAGATCATGCTATGAAGGAGGTCGCGGAAGGGATGCGCCGGACGTAACCCAGGGAAGACCATGCGGAAACACCACGGGATGAGGCCGGAGGTGATGGCCGTACAGATGGCGGCAAAGGCCATACGGTATTCCTTATTGATAGCACCGATACGGTTGAGAGCCGTGGCGACCTCCGGGACGTTGTAATAGGCGACGACCAGGCCGGCTGCGGCGGACATGATGACCACCAGCGGGAGGGCGATGTCGCGGAGGGCCTTGATGCCGGCGGTCAGCGGCGAAGCGGAAGATTCGCTCATGCGAGGAACTTGCGGAGCAACTGGTCGATGAGCACCGGGTTAGCCTTACCCTGCGTACGTTTCATGATCGGACCCTTGAGCGCGTTGATGGCCTTCTCGTTGCCCGCACGGTATTCGGCGATGGATTTTGCCACGGCGGGGTCGGCGATGACTTCCTGGACAATCTTCTCGAGTTCGCCGGTGTCGCTGTTCTGGCGGAGACCCTTCGCGTCGACAATCGCGGCGGCGTCCTGACCAGACTTAAACATCTCAGCGAAGACTTCCTTGGCCTGCTGCTTGGAAATCACGCTATCGTCGGTCAGCTTCACCAAGCCGGCGAGCTGCGCGGGCTTGATCAGACAGGATGAAAGTGAGACGGGAGCAGCGGCGGAGTCGGCAAGAGGACCCGCATTACCGGCCGAAGCGGCGAGATCGCGGAGTAGGTCGTTGGCGACGAGGTTGGCGATGCCCGATGGGTTGGTCGGATGCGCGGCCACGGCGAGCTCGAACCATTCGGCGAGAGCGCGATCGTTCACGAGCACCGAGGCGGCAGTGTACGGCAGGCCGAGCTTATCGACGTAGCGACGCTGGCGGTCGTAAAGGTTTTCCGGGACCAGCTTGCCGAGGCGGGCCACGGTCTCGCGGGAGATCTTCAAAGTCGGGATATCCGGATCCGGGAAGTAACGGTAGTCGTGGGCGTCTTCCTTGTCGCGCAGGACGTAGCCCCGACCCAGTTCGGCATTCCAACCGCGGGTCTCTTGCGTAATCGAGCGACCGGCTTCGAGTTC
>CAMDQP010000162.1 GCA_945906115.1 Opitutus sp. GAS368 | reverse complement strand
CGGAAGAGGCCGATCTCGCCCGTGTGGCGGACGTGCGTGCCCGCGCAGAGTTCCATCGACCAACCGTTCAGCGAGGCGGCCTTGCCACCGACCTGCACGACGCGGACGGAGTCTCCGTACTTATCGCCGAAGAACTGCATGATGTCGGGGCGGCCCTTGACGGAGGCGTAGGCGACTTCGCTCCACGTCACGGCATCGTTGGCGAGGATGCGCTCGTTGACGAGCTTCTCGATGTCGGCCAGCTGGCCCGGCGTGAGCGCCGCGCCGTTGAAGTCGAAGGTGAGCTTCGTGGGGTCGACGGCGGAGCCCTTCTGCGAGGCTTCCTTGGAGACGACCTCATGGAGCGCCCAGTGGAGTATGTGCGTGACCGTATGGTGGCGCTGGATGGCGTCGCGGCGGGCCTGGTCGACGGCGATTTCGATTGTCGCGCCTGTCTCGGGGGCGTCTTCGCCATCGAGGAAGTGGAGCCAAGTCTGGCCGGACTTCTGGGTGTCGGTGACGTGCCACTGGCGGCCGCCGAGGGTGATGATCGCGGCGTCGCCGACCTGGCCGCCCATCTCGGCGTAGCAGGGGGACTTATCGAGGATGACGGCGGAGCGGTCCTTGATCTTGGCGATCTGGGCGACCTTGGCCTGCGTGGCGAGGGCGTCGTAACCGACAAAAGTGGTCGGGTGGTCGGAGCCGATGTCGGAGAGCGTGATGATTTCCTTCTTCTGCGCCGCGCGGGCGCGGTTACGCTGCTCTTCCATCAGCTTCTCGAAGCCGGCGCCGTCGACGGTCAGGCCGCGTTCGCGGGCCATGAGTTGGGTGAGGTCGAGCGGGAAGCCTTGCTCGTCATAGAGGCGGAAGGCGATGGCTCCCGAGATGGCGCCGCCGGCCTTGAGCTTGCTGGCCTCGTCTTCAAAGAGGGCGATGCCTTTGTCGAGGGTGCGGTTGAAGGATTCTTCTTCGATGCGGATCACGTCGGCGACCACTGTGCGGCGGGTGCGGATCTCCGGGAAGACGTCGCCCATCGTTTCAGCGAGCACGCCGACGAGCTGATGGAAGAAGCCGTTCTTCAGGCCGAGCGTGCGGCCGTAGCGGACGGCACGGCGCAGGATGCGGCGGAGGACGTAGTTGCGGTCCGAGTTGCCGGGCTGAATGCCATCGGCGATCGCGAACGAGAGGGTGCGGATGTGGTCGGCGATGACGCGGAAGGCCACGTCGTCCTTCTCCTGCTGCGTGTCGCCGATCGAGCCGGCGGCGGGCAGGGTGGAGCCGTATTTCTTGCCCGAGAGTTCCTCGAGGCGTCGGAAGAGCGGGGTGAAGACGTCGCTCTCGTAGTTGGAGATCACGCCCGAGAAGTCCTTGAAATTCTTCGTGCACTGCATGATGCCGGCGACGCGTTCAAAGCCCATGCCCGTGTCGACGTGGCGGGCAGGGAGCGGGCTGAAGGTGCCGTCGGGGTTGGCGTTGAACTGGATGAAGACCAAGTTCCAGATTTCCATGCAGCGGGCGTCGCTGCCGTTGACGAGCGTGCCCTTCGTGTCGCCCTCGGGCGTGAGGTCGACGTGGAGCTCGGTGCAAGGGCCGCAGGGGCCGGTCTCGCCCATCATCCAGAAATTATCTTTCTTATTCCCGTTCACGATGTGCACTTCGGGGTCGAGACCGGCCGCGCGGAATTTCTCGGCCCAGACGTCCCAGGCTTCCTGGTCGAACTCGGACGGGTCGCCCTTAGACTTGTCGGGCTTGTAGACGGTGGCGTAGAGGCGGTGCTTCGGGAACTTCCAGACTTCGGTGATGAGCTCCCAGGCGTAGTCGATGGCCTCGCGCTTGAAGTAGTCGCCGAAGGACCAGTTGCCCAGCATCTCGAAGAACGTGTGGTGGTAGGTGTCCAGGCCGACGTCTTCGAGGTCGTTATGCTTACCGCCCGCGCGGATGCACTTCTGGGTGTCGGCAGCCCGGCCCGGGGTGTACGGGCACTTCGTCTGGCCGAGGAAGATCGGGACGAACTGGTTCATCCCGGCGTTGGTGAAGAGCAGGTTAGGGGAGTCCGGCATCAGGCTCGACGACTGGACGATCGAGTGCTGCTTCGATTTGAAGAAATCGAGGAAGGATTGGCGGACTTGGGCGGAGGTCATGGGACAATCAAAAGGGAAGGGGTTATTTTTAAGACCCTGTTAGGGGAAAAGGGAAGGGTGGATTTAGGGGGCACGTGGGCACGGGGGCATGGGGACAAGGGTGTTTTACCCTTGCCCACGATACCCGTGCCCACCTGTCCCCTCGCGGCTACGCCGCGTTCACTCCCCCGCTGTCATGAGCTCGATGTGGAGCTGGAAAAGAGCGTGCGCGCTGTCGGCGTAGAAAAGGGAGAGGCGTTCGATGAGCTTCGTGTCATGCCACGAGACCACGTTGGCCTTGAAGGTCAGGCGAGCTTCGCCCAGGCCGCCGGGGCGGCGTTGGGAGAGTTCCTGCGAGAAGTGCAGCGTAGACGGTAGCTTCTTTGCATAGCGCTTCTGGTTCGAGAGGAACGCCGCGATCGCGCCAATCTCGGACTGGCCGTCGAGCGTAAGGCTGATGGTCGCTTCGCCGGGGACATCTCCTTCGCGCGGCTGGTAGAAGGCATGGACGAGCGCCTTCGAGCCCTTCAGCACCACGCGCGCGTTGAAGTCGTCTCGCGCGGTCAGGCGGTACGGCTGTTCATGCGGCTTGAGGTGGTCGGCGACGGCCTTCCAGAGGGCGGGTCTCATGCCCTGACTCTTGCGGAATTTGGGCCAGAGGCAAGCGGACCGCTCGTCATAAACGGACGAGTTATTGACAGGCACGAAAAAGGGCGTGCCGGTCGGCACGCCCTTTGCGTGGAGAAATCCTACGGATTACTTCTTCTTCTTACCCTTCGTCGGCTCGGCCTTAGCGGGCTCGGCCTTGGCGGGCGCGCCGAGAGGGTGTTCCTTGAGGACTTCCTCGACGGTGTAGAGGGCGTTGTTCTTACCCTTGATCTCTTCGCGGACCTTCTTCACCTGGGCGGCCTTGACGGGCGGCAGGTTATTGCCGAAGGACTGGCGGACGTAGGTGATCACCGCGGCGACGTCATCATCGCTAAGGAGCTGGCCGAGGCCGGTCATGACTGGCTGCCCGGTGGCGATGTCGCCGTAGGTCTTGCCGTCGATCGTCTGGGCGCCGTAGAGGCCGTT
>CAMDQP010000161.1 GCA_945906115.1 Opitutus sp. GAS368 | reverse complement strand
ACAATGTTCCTTGTAAACCCGGAAAACCCTGCAGTCGGCGTGGAGCTCTTCGTGCTGGACGGACCAGCGAGAGGGCGCCGACATGCGCGAGATTACTTGGTCTTCAGCTTCTGACCGATCTGCATGCGATTCGCGTTCACGTCAGGGTTGAGTTCCTGGATGGACTTGAGCGAGATGCCGACCTTCTTGGCGATGCCGCCGAGGGTGTCGCCCTTGGTGACGACGTATTCGCCGGGACCGGCAGCAACCGCAGCCTTACCGGCACCGGTGGCGGCTTTCGGGGAGGAAGCGAGCTTCTGGAGAGCGGTGATTTGGTCAGCGAGGGTCTTCTCGTTGAGGGCGAGGTCGGAGAGACCTTTGTCGAGGTCGGCACGGACGGCCTGGAGGTCGGCGGTGTTGGCCTTGCCGCTGAGGGCGTTGCCGAGTTCACCGACGCTGATCTTAGCGGCAGCGGCTTCATCGCTGGCGGCCTGAGCGGCGCCCTTGGCCTTGATGCCGAGCACGAGGCCGGCAGTGCCGAGAGCGAAACCGAGGATACCCACGATGAGCGGGAGCTTGGATTCGGAGGAGGAGGGGGAGATGTTGTCGTTTTCCATGTATGGAGGTGTTTTGCGGGTTGGAACACTTGCAGATTAGCAGTTTGACAAGGACGGCAACACAAAATCAGACTGTTCGCTCGGGTACCGGGCAGTATCTCAATTGGTAGAGTCCCTGCTTTGGGAGCAGGGTGTTGCAGGTTCAAGTCCTGTCTGCCCGACCACCCGACACTTTAAGGAAGCAAGAATAGAGACCCCTCAGGCGTAAGCGAGGGTCTGCCCGTCTTTAATCACGGTCACATGATTAGCCCCGTCAGGGCGGGTCGAGGCTTCGGTCCGGCCGATCACCTGCGCACCTAGGCCGAGCTCAGCGGCGAGACGCAGCGCGACCTCCGCGTCCTTAGGTTCTACAAACACCTCCAGGCGGTGCCCCATGTTGTAAACCTGGTGCATTTCCTTGGCGTCCGTCCCACTGACCCGGGCAATTTCGGCGAAAATGGGGGGAGTCGGGAAGAGGTTGTCCTTGATGAAATGGACCTTGGAGCCGAAACGGCGGCACTTGGTCTGGCCCCCGCCGGAGCAGTGGACGAGGCCTTTGACGCGCTGGTTGCCGAGGGCCTGAAGCAGGCGCAGGGCGTAGGGTGCGTAGGTGCGCGTGGGAGAAAGGAGGGCCTGACCGACGGTCAGGGTCGAGCCGGGGAGGGCGTCCGTCAAGCGATGGGGGCCGCAGTAGGCCAGCTCGGCCGGCGTGGCCTTATCGTATGTTTCGGGATACTTCTCGGCGTAGTACTTCGAAAGGAGCTCGTGGCGGGCGCTGGTCAGGCCGTTCGAGCCGATACCGCTGTTCTCGGCGGTCTCATATTTCGCACATCCATAGGAGGCGATCCCGACGATGACGAGGCCCGGGACGACGTGCGCGGCGTCCACGACTTCATTCCGGTTAAGGATCGCGGTCGCGGTGGAATCGACCGTGAGAGTGGGCGTGAGGTCGCCGACGTCGGCGGTCTCGCCTCCGCCGGAGGTGATGCCGAAGCCCTGCTCGCGGAGCATGGCAAGCACGTCTTCGGTGCCGTTGATGAGCTCCGCCAAAATCGCGCCGGGGATGGCCTTGGCGTTGCGGTTGATCGTCGAGGAGAGGATGACGCCCTTGGTCACGCCGACGCAGAGGAGGTCGTCGATATTCATGACGATGCTGTCCTGCGCGATGCCGCGGAAGACGGACGCGTCGCCGGTCTCCTTCCACCAGAGATAAGCAAGGAGGGCCTTGGTGCCCGAGCCGTCCGAATGCGTGACGACGCACTTGGAGGAGTCGCCGGTCAGGTTGTCGGCGACAATCTTGCAAAACGCCTGCGGAAAGAGGCCAGGATCAAGGCGGTCGACGGCGGCATGCACTTCGCTCTTGGAGGCGGACACGCCCCGGGCCGCATAACGGCCGGAATCCGAGGAGGGCTTGCTTTCGTGCGCCATGACTCTTGCGTGCATATCTCCGACCCTGCTATTCGGTCAACGCCCTTCTCCCACGTGCTGCAACTCTTCCTCCGCTTTCCCTGGCTTCGTCGCGTCTCCTCGGCGTTGGTTGGCCTTTTGCTCGGCCTCGCGCTGGTCGCCGCTTGGGGCTGGTGGAATGCGCGCAGTCTCCGCGCCCTGGCCGATGATCTCCGTCAAGCCTACGAGACGCATGACGCCATCGCGATGGAGCAGCTCTTCTGCTGGGACGGAGTCGACGCCGCCACTCGCGGCCGCATCCGCTTTGTCATCCTGCAGGAGCACGAACTGCCAGTCGCCACGGTCACCGCCCGCCCGCTCACGGCGTTCGATCGGCAGACCGGACCAGGCCTCCGCCCGAACCTGACGCCTGCCGGCACCATCGAGGTGACCTTCGCCACCTCGGACCGTCTTTCGGCCGCCTATCTGGCCGGCCGCGACGGCTTTCGCCACCGGTTAATCGTCCTGCTGCCTGCGAACTGACGCGGATTCTTGACAGCCGCCACCTGCCTTCCAATTAATCAAACCCTATGGCCGACAAGAATGACAAGCGTCCCGAAAGCGTCACGGGCAAATTCTACGTGGATTCGCAGTGCATCGACTGTGACCTCTGCCGCGAGACTGCGCCGAAGTCCTTCGTTCGCCAGGACGATGGCGGCTATTCCTACGTCTTCGCCCAGCCGACGGATCAGGAAGGTATCGATAAGTGCATGGAAGCCCTCGAGGGCTGCCCGGTCGACGCCATCGGTAAGGACGGCGAATAATCGCTCCGGCGATTCCCCCGAAAGCCCCGGACCTCCGGGGCTTTTTGTTTGGGGGACGCCGTGACTTCGCCTAGGTTCTGCGCATGGGCGTCAAAATCTCCTGCGAATACCTCGGCGACCTCCGCGTGCGCGCCACCCACGGTCCCTCCGGCACCGTGCTGCATACCGACGCGCCGGTCGACAATCACGGCAAGGGCGAGTCGTTCTCGCCGACCGATCTCACCGCGACTTCGCTGGCGACCTGTATCATGACGATCCTCGGCATTCAGGCCAAGGGACTCGCATTGGATTTCCGCGGCCTCCGCGTCGACGTCGAGAAACACATGACCGCTCAGCCGCCGCGTCGTATCGCGAAACTCGAGGCGACCATCCACATGCCCGCGGGCATCGCCGAAGACCTGCGTGATCGTCTCATCCGCGCCGCCAACGCCTGCCCCGT
>CAMDQP010000160.1 GCA_945906115.1 Opitutus sp. GAS368 | reverse complement strand
TTCGGGATGACGGACTTGAAGCCTTTCGGAGCGATGCGGTAGATCGCGCCCGTGCAGGTGTCGTCGAGGGTCTGGTGACCGCCGACCCGAGGATCATACCAGTCGGCGACATAGAGGGCGCCATCGGGACCGACGGCGACATCGGACGGACGGAAGAGGATGCGCTCGTTCGGCTTGGAGGCTTCCTCGATAGAGATCCGCTTGAAGTCGGTACCGGCGAATTCCTCGGCAGGATTGGAAGTAATCAGATTCCGACGCGTAGATTGATTGAGGGCGTAGGAGCCCTTCTGCGCGACGAGTTTGTAAGCGAGGACCGTGTTGCGGGATGGTTCGCAGTTTAGGAGCGTGCCCTCCCAAGCGGCGCCGAGAGCACCGTTTTCGTAGACCGCGACGCCCGTAGGGGAACCGCCGCCGTAGACGTCGCCGACATCCATCGTATCGGGATCGTCCTGACGCCAGTGAGCCCGTGGCATCGACTGGCCGAGGCGCATGACCGAACGATAGCCGGCGCCGGCTGGCGTGGTGTATCCAGACGTGCCGTATTCGAGCACGAAAGAGGTGCGGCAGCTCTGCTGGTCGTCGTTGTCGCCCTGGAAGAGGTCGCCGAGGGAGGAAGGCACGCTCTCGTAGCTATTGCGGTAGCCGTTGCCGATGATTTCGAGGCCGGTGCCGTCGGCGTTCAGGCGGCCCGAAAAGCCAGAAGACCAAACGAAGCCATCGTCGCTCTTGGTGCCGATGTTGGCCTTGGCGTCGAAGGGCCACTTGCCGCCGCGTTCGTCAACGTAGCCGCTGGTGACGCGGAAGGTCTTGCCGGACTTGTCGGTGACAACCGCGCCGCAGTTGCCGGAGTTAATGTAGAGTTTGCCATCCGGACCCGCGACCACCGCGTGAAGCGAGTGGTCGTGGTCCTGGCCGCCGAAGCCGGTGAGGAAAGTCTCCTGCTTGTCGATGGTGGCGTCGAACTTGCCGTCGCGATTCACGTCGGTGTACTTCGTAATCGTCGGGGCGTGCGAGACGTAGACGACGTTGTCGATGACGGCGATACCGAGAGGAGAGGTCCACTCCGGGTTCTGGACGAACGTCTGGACGGAATCGGCGAAGCCCTTGCCTTGGGTGTCGCTCAGCACGATCACGCGATCGCCTTCGGGACGACGCTTGCCGCCTTTATTGTAGGTACGGTAGTTGACGCCTTCATTGACCCAGAGGCGGCCTTGAGCGTCGAAGTCGATGTTCGTCGGATTGGCGAGCATCGGCGAACGAGCCCAGAGGGTCACCTCGAGGCCTTCGGGAAGCTGGAAGAGGGACGCCGGCAGTGCGCCGCCCTCGGAAGGCTTATAGGCTTCCGGCGGGGCCTTGTCGGCCGGGACGGACTTGGGAGCAGCGACCAGGGAGGCCGCGGCAAACAGGAAGAAGACGGAGCGGGGCATAACGGGGAAACTATTTCTACACCCCGACAGACCGCAAGTTCCAGCCTATCTTTTAAGGAATCCCCCCTCCCTGCCGCTTCAAGCCCACCATTCCTTAAGCGTAGCGAAGTCCTTGCGGGTGGCCTCCATGGCGGCCTTCAAGCCCCCCTGGTCGGTGACCTTGCCCTTCAGATATTCGACATGGAGGCAGACCGGGCCCGTGTAGCCAGTTTTCCGCAGCTGCACCACGGAGTCCTTGCCGACCCTGCCTTCGGCGAGCGGGCAACCTTCGGCCAGCCTCCCCTGCCAGTTGAAGTTCTTGAAATAGACCATCGAGATATGGTCACGGGCCAAGGCCAGTTCATTCGGCCAAGATAGGCCGCCTTCGACCGTCGCATGAAAGAAGTCGAAGTTCCAAGATAGTTCATCGGCCCGGTAGTCCTTCATCAGCATCGCCATGTCCCAGATACCAGCGCCGACATACTTAGCGCCGGAGTGGTTCTGATAGCCTGGCAGGACGCGGACCTCGCGGCTGAGGGCGACTAGATCGCGCAGCTGCGGCTTGATGGCGTCGAGCTGATCCCAGTGCGACTTGCCGGCCACATAGCCATACCACTTCATGCGATAGCTCGGAATACCGAGCGCGCCCGCGGTGCGCAGGACCTTCTCCGTCCGGTCGTCCGCGTTGACCGCGTTGATGTCGGTCGTCATCAGCGTGATCTTCACGCCGCACTTCTGGAACGCTTCGACGAGTTTCGGCAGGTCTTCCTCGACGCGCGCTGGCTCGACATGCCCGCCCTTGCGCACCGGTGCCTCGACGCCTTTGAAGCCGAGCGCGGCGACAGTCTCAGCGAGCTGGTCGTAAGGAAGACCGACGAGGTGTTTCGTAAAGAGGCTGAATTCAGGAGCTTTCGGCGAAGGCGCGGCCGCGAGTACCGGTCGGAGCATTACTCCCGCCATCAACGAACCGGAGAGACCCAGTATCGAGCGGCGGGAAAGCATCGGCTTACTTCTTGACGATACGTTTGATCTGACCGGCCAGCGAAGCGACGAGCACGTCCCCGTTGCTGGGATCGTGGCCAAAGCCGGAGACCGCCGAGTCGCGGGCTACTTCGCGAGACTCCCACTTGCCACCGCGGTCATGCAGGGAGAAGATACGGCCTGAGGCGAAGTCAGCGAAGACATAAGCTCCGGCGATGGCGGGAACGCGCTCGCCGCGGCAGACGACGCCACCGGTCACGGACGCTCCGAGCTGGCGGCCGTATTCGTGAATCGGGCGCTGGTAACCGGAAGCGTTGGCCTTACCAGGCATGCCCTTTTTACCAGCGGCGTCCTTCTGGTTGAAGTCATGGAAGCCCTCGACATCGTGCCAACCGTAGTCGCCGCCAGAGACCAGGATATCGATCTCCTCATAGAGGTTCTGGCCGACGTCGCCGGCGAAGCAGGCCCCGGTCTTGGGGTCGAAGGAGAAGCGCCAGGCGTTACGCAGGCCAGTGGCCCAGGTCTCGGTCCGAACGGAGCGGGGGTCGAGGGTCCGGCCGCGATGGGAAGTGACGCCGAGGAAAGGGTTATCGGCCGGGATGGCGTAGTGGGCGGCTCCTTGGGCGTCGGTGATGACCGAGGGATGGGGATTAGGGGCGGGGTTACCTGCCCTCTTGTCCACGTCGATACGGAAGACCGCGGCGTGGAAGTCCTTGTTGATAAAGCCTCCGCTGTCGAAAGGGTCGCCACCGCCGCCGCCATCGCCGCAGCTGATGTAGAGGTAACCATCCGGTCCGAAGTGGAGGTCGCCGCCGTTGTGATTGCCCGCCGGGTCGAGTTGGGAAATGAG
>CAMDQP010000159.1 GCA_945906115.1 Opitutus sp. GAS368 | reverse complement strand
GACGCGCTGCGCGAAATCCTGGCCCAGCTGACGCCCCGCGAACTTGAAGTGACGCGCCTCCGCCACGGACTGGACGGCGAAGAGTTGACGCTCGACGCCATCGGCCAGCTCCAAGGCGTCTCCCGCGAACGCATCCGCCAGATCGAGGCGGGAGCCTTCCGCAAGATGCGCCTGGCGATCCGGCGCTAAGCCGGGTCCGGCGCAAAAAAGGCCGGCCCTCGACGAGGACCGGCCCTTTGCTTCAACTGCGGGACGGCTTATTTGACGAGCGAGGCGAGCTTCTCGCGAATCGCATCGGCTTCGATCTGGTAGCTGGCGGCGTTCAGATGCAGCAGGTCAGGCATGACCGACTTCTCCAAGGTGCCGTCGGCAGTCAGGAACTTCGCGCCGATGTCGAAGTAGTGGACCTTCTTGCCGTCGTCGAACTTGGCGATGATCGCATTGACCTGGCTGTTCTTCACGCGAGGCGCGTCGGTCGGCTTGGCCGCACGGGGGAAGACCGCGAGGAGGAGCACTTTCGTGTCAGGCGAACGCTGATGGATGGCGGCGATAATTTTCTTGATGCCGTTGGCGATCAGCTCCGGCGTATGCGCCGGGTTGCCAGCGTTGTTGGTGCCGATCATCAGGACGACGGCCTTGGGCTTGATGCCTTCGAACTCGCCATTTTCGACGCGCCAGAGGACGTGCTGGACCTGGTCGCCACCGATACCGAAGTTGGCGGCCTTGTACTGGCCGTATTCTTTGTCGAAGAGAGCCTTCTGGCCATTCCAGCCCGCGGTGATGGAGTCACCGATGAACACGACCTGCGCTTCGCCCTTCTGAGCGATGGCGACGAAAGATTTATGGGAATTGGCGAAGCCAGTCTGGATCTCGCCGGTCTTACCGTCGAACTTCGGGGCGGCGACGTCGGGCTGCTGCGCCGGCAGCTTCACGGCCGGAGCGGCAGCCTTCTTAGGGGCGTCTTTTTTGGCTTCCTGAGCGACGACGGAGGTCGCGGCGAACAGGGAAAGCCCGAGGAGTAGGGATAGGGTGCGTTTCATGGGGGTATTTTGGGGACATCCATTTCGCCCCGGGGTTCCCCGCTGTCAATGACCACCCCCTCTGGCTTGCTCACATCCCTGCGGCCGGCATAGGAACCTGTATGAGTAAACCCCTGCGTTTCGTGACCAAGGCCGAGGCCATTAAGGAAGAGTATAAAGGTCGCACCAATTACTGGCTGACCCGGCCCGAGCTGACTGGCGCCAAGGACCTGCAGGTCTGCGAAGCGACCTTGCCAGCGGGCGAAGGCCACGCTTTCCATACGCACCCCGAGCTCGAGGAGATGATCTACGTCCTCGCCGGCGAGGTGGAGCAGTGGGTCGAAGAGGAAAAACGCATCCTTAAGCCCGGCGACGCCGCGCACATCCCCGCGGGAATCGTGCATGCCACGTTCAACGTCTCGAAAGCGGACGCGACGATTCTCGCCATCCTTTCGCCTGGCGCGAGCAAGGGACCTTTCATGGTCGACGTGAGCAGCGAGGCCCCTTGGAACCAATTGCGCGGCCAGGCATGAAGGCGTTGCTCGGATCACGCGCGCTGATCGTCTCCGTCGTCGTCCTCCTCGCCGGGACAATCATCCCATTTATGATTTGGGGAGACGCGCTGGAAACGGCCTTCTCTGTGGAAGGCGCTCGCATCTGGATGGCTAGCTTCGGTCCGGGCGCCGGTGTCGCCGGCATTGGCCTGCTCGTCGCGGACATCCTCCTGCCAATTCCAAGCACGCTCGTGATGTCGGCGCTCGGCCTGACCTACGGCCCGCTGGTCGGCGGTCTCTACGCGGCAACCGGTTCGGCGCTCGCCGGACTAATCGCTTACGGCCTCAGCCGCTGGCTCGGGCGTCCGCTGGCGCTGCGTCTCGCGGGCGAAGCCGGCCTGCACGAAGGCGAACGTTTCTTCGCGACGGGAGGAGCATGGGTCGTCGTATGCTCCCGCTGCCTCCCCATCCTGCCCGAAGCGGTCGCCTGCCTGGCCGGCCTGAACCGCATGCCCTTCCGAACTTTCCTCCTCGCGGCACTCTGCGGCAGTTTGCCGATGGGCTTCGTCTTCGCGGCCATCGGTGCACTAGGGCAAGACCAGCCCGCGTGGGCGCTGGTGCTCAGTGTCGTGGTACCAGCACTGCTCTGGCTGGGCGCGCGTCGCTGGATGCGACGCTGATTAGCGCAGCTCCTTGATCCGGACGTTGCGGTACCACACGTGCTTCGCCTCGTCTTGGAATCCGATGTGACCGTCGACGGGACGGTCCTTCATTGGAGAGGTGGCGAGATCGAGGACGATCGTGCGCTCGCCATTGAAGTCGACCGTCAGTTGGCGGTCCTTCAGCGTGAGCGTGTAGCGATTCCATTCACCAGGCGCCTTCACCATATTCTTCGAAGCCGCCATCGCGCGGATAATGCCGCCGCAGTCATGATGGCCCGGCTTCGCGAGTCCGAAGGTATCGAGAATCTGGAGCTCGATGCCCTTGGCGACCGGATCGAGTGGATCAGCGACGCAGAAGAAGACGCCCGAGTTGCCGGTGGGCTCGATTTTGAATTCGAGATCGAGGACGAAATCGCGATACTTGCGCTCGGTGAAAATATAGGCGTCGAAACGCTTCCAGCCCGTCTCGCCGGGGCGCGGCTTCAGCGTGACAGTGCCATCCGGGTCGTAGACCCAGTTGCCCTTGGTCTTCCAACCGGACAGGTCCTTGCCATTGAAGAGCGGGGCGAAGCCCGGAGCATCGGCGGACGGGTGCGGCACGGGGGCGACCGGGGCGCTGACGGGATACGGGTCGGGCGCGGCGGCGAGCGCGAGGGGCAGCAGGGCGGCGAGGAGCAGTAAGCGGGGCATGCGCATGGAGGTAACGCGCGGCGGAAAGAGGTCGAGCCACATGTGAGCCCGGGTGAGTTACTAAACGATTATAAATGACGGAGTCCGTAAGGAGATTCACCTCGCAGGCTGAGGGATAATCGCCAACAACAAGTACCTTGGCCGCACCCCGCGGCCAGACCCCCCCCTACTCCTACCATGAACTGCGTGAAGAAACTCACGGCGGCGCTGCTGCTGTCCCTCCCCGCCCTCGCCCGTGCTGGCGAAGCGGATATCCGAATCCCCGACCTGGCAAAAACGACGTTCCTCAATGGTGCGCTCACCGGCCATCAGATCCTGTGGTTCGGTCTGGTCGTCTGCGCCCTCGCGACCGTCTACGGTTGGTGGCAGTACCTGCAGACGCGCGCGCT
>CAMDQP010000158.1 GCA_945906115.1 Opitutus sp. GAS368 | reverse complement strand
GGCGACTTCGTCCTCGGCATCGCCGTCGGCCACGCCTCGCTCAACCAGGACCTGCTCTTCGGCGGTAGCGCCAGCATCGCTGGCAATTACCTCCTCGCCGAAGCTGACTACCGCCTTCCTGACCGGGAAAGCATCGTATCGCTCGTCCTCCTGCGCGGCGATTACGACGCCGACGCCACCCGCGGCTACGCGACCGGCAGCGGCAATGACACTTCCACCGGCAGCACCGGGCTGAAGACCTCCAGTGCCCGCCTCCGCTACGACGGCCCAGCCCAACAGCTCACGGGTAGTTTCTCGGCGACGCCCTTCATCTCGTACACCGCCACCCGTACGACCGCCAACGCCTACACCGAGACCGGTGGCTCTTTCCCGGCCAGCTTCGGCGCCCAGGAACACACTGCGCAGGAAGGCCGCCTTGGCGTCACCGCGAAATACGTCGCCGTCGCCGGCACGACGCTGCTCTTCACTGCGGAGTGGATTCACCGCTTCGACGACGCAGGCTCCGGCCTCACCGCCACTAGCTCCACGATGGGCACCCTGACGGCCGCCGGCATCGCGCCCACCGCGGACCAGGCTCGTTTCGGCTTCGAAGTCGATCACCGGCTCTCGGCCGACACACTCCTGAACCTCTCCGTTCACGCCGCCGCCACCGGCCCGTCCTCCGACGTCTCCGCCGCCCTGAGTATCCGTCGGGCGTTCTGAGCACCCCAATCTAACCTGCGAGAGCACCGAGCCGTGCCATCAACCAGAACATGACTAACGCCCGCTGGCTTATTTCTTTTGGAGTTTTCCTCTTTCTCTGCGGCCTCGCAGGCTATCTCTCCAATCCCGCCGCCGCCAAAACTGCCCTGATTTCTGGCTCCCTCTTTGGTGGTCTCTCGGTGGTCTGGGGACTTCTTCTGGCCAAGGGATTCAATTTTGCCAAATGGGTCGCGCTGGCGATGACCTTGATGCTTTGCGGCGTCTTCGGTTGGCGCTCCGTCGTCAGCTGGCAAGCCGTGGCGGATGGCGCCCCCAAGGTCTTTGCCGCCAGCCTTATCACGCTGATGCTCCTTGGCTCCATCGCTACCGTCGGCAAACTCCTGCGTCGCTAAGCGCCTTTCACCGCAGTCCGAAGGACCTTGGTGACCGGGGACACGTGGGCAAGGAGACACGGGGACAAGAATCAGCACAGGCCGCCCTCCCGGGCGGTCTTTTTGTTAGCATCGTTCTCAGGTAGGGCCGAGCATCCCTGCTCGGCCGCGGCCGGCCAAGGATGGCCAGCCCTACCCGAGACAGACGGACGCGACACCGTCGCGTCCCTACCTTCTGGTTCGCAGCAGTTCACCCTGCCAGCAGACCCCCGCCGCGCGCTAGGCGCGCGCCGTCGCATCGATCAACAGCCAGGCCCACGTGGCGATAACGCCGTCAGGGTGCGCATTGAGGCGGTCATAGTCGCGGATGAGCGACTTGAGCTCGCTCGGCGAGAGCCGCGGCTCGCCAGTCACGCCACTGCGATGAAGATGGCGGAAGAAATCGATGGCACTCGGATAAATCTCTTCAGACTCCAGAACGCCGTGCGCATGGACGTCGAAGTTCGCGGCCTTGAGTAAAGCGAGCCACTGGGCCTCGTCGCGCCAGCGCACGGGACCTTCGCCAATGAGGTAGCGCAGTTCGTTCAGGCACGGATCGCATGGGACGCCGAGCAGGAGTCGTCCGCCAGCCGGCAACGCCGCGCGCCAGTGCCGCAAGACGGCGGCGGGGTCGGCCGCCCAATGCAGCAGGCCGGTGGAAGCGAGTGCGCCGGCTTTCTCGATGGGACCGAAGGCATTATGCACCGACCAATTCGCAGCCGGCACGGCCTGTCGGCCGAGCTCGACCATCGCGGGCGAGGCATCCGTAGCGTCGACGTTCACGCCCTGGGCGAGCAGCGCCGACGTGAGGAAGCCGGTACCGGCGCCGAGTTCGGTCACGCGGACGCCGCGGCGGAACGGCGCGAAGGCGGCCAACGCTTCGGCGAAACGCTTCTGGGGCGCGGCGTGCGCGTCGTAACTCTCAGCTCGTTCATGAAAACGCATGGGATCAGGGGGCAAGAAACTCGCGCAGGTCGTGCCCGAGTCCTTCACCAATATGACAACCTACGATGGCTTGGCAAACGCCCGCGGCATCCAGGAGCGCATCCTGATCGCCCACATACGCCTCCCAGCCGGGGCTGAGCCCCTGACGTCCGAAGGTGATCAGCGAGATGCCCGCAGGCTGGGCGAGGAGATCCAATCCGGCCTGCAGGTATTCCTTTTCGTAGGGCAAGGCGTCGCCGACCAGCTGAGCCAGACCGGCACGCTGGCGGAAATCGGCCAAGGCCGCCGGGGCGTCGGTGTCAATCCAGCGACGGAGATACTTCACCTGGGTCTCGGAATGCTTCCCGCACTTACCGTGCTCGGAGCAGAACGACGTGAACGGGGCGAAGAGCAGCACCTTGTCCGGGAACTGCACGCCGCGGGCGCCAGCCTCGAGGACGAGGTGCGCGCCGAGCGACCAGGCGATGACGGCGTCGCAGCCAGATAGGTTCTCCGCGGCGCCGACGACGGGCGGGTAGATCAGGTGCTCGGCGTCGGGCGCATGGGCCAAGGCGATGGCCTTCATCTCCTCGAGCGAGACGCCCCAACCGCCGATCCAGCCAATCTTCATGCGGAGACGCCCTTCAAGGCGGCGACAAAGGAGGACAACACGGCGGGCGAAAGGCCTCGGCGGAGCGAGATGCGGATACGTCCGGTGCGCACGGGCACCGTGGGCGGACGGATGGCGGAGACCATGAAGCCGGCGGCGCGCAGCGCGGTGGCGTATTTTAGGGTGACGTCGGAGTCGCCGAGGATGAGCGGAATGATCGGCGAGTCCCCTGACGGCACTGCGAAGCCGGCTTCGATGAGCCCGTCGCGCCAAGCATGGGAGAGCGCATGGAGCTCGGCCCGTTCGCCCGACATCCCCTTCACGCGTTCGACCGCGGCAAGCGCGGCGGCGGCGCAGGACGGGGCAAGGTAGGTCGAGTAGACGAACTCGCCGGCGAAGTTGATCAGGGCGTCGCGGACTTCCGGGGCATGCGAAAGCACATAGGCACCCTGCGAGCCGAGGCCTTTGCCGAGCGTGCCGACCACGATATCCGCGGCGGCGAAGGCGCCTTGGGCTTCCTGCAGGCCGGAACCCGTAGAACCGTACCAGCCCGTGGCGTGGGCCTCATCGAGCACCCAGCAGAAACCAAAACGCTTACGCAGGGAGGCCAGACGCTTCAGGTCGGG
>CAMDQP010000157.1 GCA_945906115.1 Opitutus sp. GAS368 | reverse complement strand
CAGCGCCAGCTCGGCATGGGCCTGCGCAAGGAAGAGGGCGGGGCGGTACCGAACACGGCCTTTGACATGATTGAGGACTCTCCCGTTGGCACCAAGGCCGACCTCGTCGCCGCGATGGAAGCCGTCCAAGGCGTCCACGTGAGCGAGGTATTCCTCCGCCATTCGGTCGAGCTCGTCCGCCGTACCCGCGAATCCAAGGACCTCGACTTCGGTTGCAGTCCGCGAGCCGGTCTGGCCCTCGTCAACGCCGCCCGCGCCCGTGCGATCATTCGTGGTCGTGATTACGTCACCCCGGAAGATCTCTTCGATCTCGCCGAGGACGTCGTCTTGCACCGGGTCCGCGTGAGCTACGAGGCCGCGGCGGCGGGGCAGACGAGCGCCAAGGTGCTGGCATCAATTCTCTCCGGATTAGGCTGAGCCGATGCTTCGTCAGCGAACCTTGCCTCACGATCCGGTCGACAGCCGGCAGTTCGAAGTCGCCGTCCGGCGGCTCGCGAACAGCCTGGACTTCGGCCAGCGTGATTCCGTGTTCCATGGCGCCGGTCTGGAGTATGTTCAGTCCCGTCCGTATGTCGCCGGCGATGCGGTCAAGTTCATCGACTGGAAGATCTCGGCGCGCCTCGGCAAGCTGTACGTCAAGGAGTTCAAGGAGACCAAACAGATCCCGCTGTATCTCCTGCTCGATACCTCGGCTTCCATGTGCGTCTCCTCGCAGCCGCTCAGCAAGTATGCTTGGGCGGTGCGCGTGGCCACTGGCATCGGCTTGGCCGCGCAATCGTCGGTCACGCCCGTCGGCTTGCTCGGTTGTGGTGCCCGCGAACTGCATATCCGGCCGACGCTCTCGCGTAATATCGTCATGGAGTGGGCCCATCAATTGCGTCAGCACGATTTCACTGAAGTCACGTCGCTGTCGGCGCGCGCCCGTGAACTCGCGCCTTCCCTCGCCAAGCGTACGACGGTCATCGTGCTGAGCGACCTGCACGATTCGGATGCCATTGCGGCTCTGCAGGTGCTCTCCCAGCGGAACGATTGCATCGTCCTGCATTTTGAAGATCCTGCCGAGCAGGGTTTGCGTGGCGCGGGCATCATCCGCGGCGTCGAGGCCGAATCCGGTCGCGGCTTCGTCGGCTTGGGTGGACGTCGCCAGGTCGACTCTTCTGGGTGGAAGGCCGAGCTCAGCCGCTTTGGCATCGATTACCTCCATCTGCGCACCAACGAACCGATCCTCGGTAAGCTGACCTACTTCCTCAAGAACCGCGGCTTCGCCAGCCGGACCGCCCGCTGACCATGGCCGCGTCGAAGACATCGTTCCGTGTCTGGCTCCTCCGGGGGCTGACCGTGCTGGCGGTCATCGTCGCTGGTTGGTGGTTCCTGCAGCGGGAGGATAATCTTAAGGTTCCGCTCGGCGTCGAGCAGGCTGCCATCATCACTTACAGCGGCCCGGGGCTCATCGTGAAGCCTTTCCGCTACGGTGTGGCCGTGAACGTACGCATCGCCCAGGTGACCGAGCACAGCGGCGCTAAGGTCTATGACGTCCGCTACCTCGTGAACCGCGAAGGCGTGCATGACCTCATTGAGTATCTCATGTCCGATAACGGCGGTGCCCTGAGCGGTTTGCCGTCGTTCAAGGTGATGGGTGATCCGAAACTATCGAAGGAACTCGAAGCCCGGGTGAAGGAGACTGAGGACATCGGGATTGAGGTGCGCGGGCATTATCAGGCCACCCTCGTGGCGCTCGCCGTCTTTTGGATTCTTTGGCTATTCGCACTCATCTTCTGGCGCCGCCCGAAGAAGCCCGTTCCAGTCCCCGTGAAGCCCCCCCTCAGTTTGGCCGAACAGCTCCGCCTGCTCCTGGGCGAACTTGAAGAAGGGGGACTCTCCGCTGAGCAGAAGGCTCGCCTCGAGATGCTCCTGCTGCGTTGCTGGCGGGAAGGACTTGTCCCCGCCGATGCCCCCATGGCCGACGTCTTGGCCGCCATCGCTCGCGGAGAACGGACCGGCGAGGCCTTGGATCATCTCCAACGCTGGCTCCATCGTCCTGGCTCCGGTGTCGCCGACGCTGAAATCGCCACGATCATCCGCCAGCACCTTCCGGCCCGCGTTGCCGTCCGCCCATGACTTTCCTGCATCCCCAATGGCTGGCGCTACTGGCCCTCCCGGTCATCTTGGCCTTCTGGGAGTGGGTGCGCCCCGGTCAGCCCCTTGCGATGCCTTACGACGGCGGCAAGGGCCCTCGTGGATGGTTCCTGCGTTGCCTCGTGCTTGTCGCCAACTGCCTGCCGGCCGGCCTGCTCGCTATCGCCGTGCTGTTCCTCGCGCATCCGATCACTTTCCAGCCGCCGGAAGTCGAGCGCCAGCTGACCAATATCCAGGTCGTGCTCGACACCTCGGGCAGCATGCGGGGCACGCATGGCGACCAGAGCAAAAGCAGGCACAGCCGTTTTGACTCCGCCATGGAGTCGCTCGAGAAGTTCCTGCGCCATCGCAAGGGCGACGCCTTCGGCCTGACGATCTTCTCGCGCAACTTCATCCACTGGGTGCCCCTGACGTTGGACACCGAGACCATCATGCTCTCGCGTCCGTTCATTACACCCAATGTGCTGCCCGATGAGCTCTGGGGCGGCACCTTCATCGGTAATGCCCTTTACGGGGCCTCGGCCCACCTCGCCGAACGACCCGTCGGCGACCGCATGATTATCCTTATCACCGACGGCGAGAGTCCTGATATCAAATCGCCGAAGGACGTGCCCATCGTTGCCGACCTTAAGGAGAAGGGGGTCATCGTCTTCGCCGTGCTCATGACGGACATCCCCGTGGACCCAGCACTTATAGGTATCGCCCGCTCGTCCGGTGGCGAGGCCTTCAATGCCGTCACCCCGGACGCCCTGAATGCTGTGTTCAAGCGCATCGACGAGATGAAGAAGGTCGTCGTCCTCGAGAAGAAGCCGCGGGCCGCCGATTATTACGACCCGTTCTTCCTCCCCGCACTCGGCCTACTCGCCGCCGCTGTCTTCGCGCTCTTCGGCCTCCGCTTCACTCCTTGGTAAAACAAGAAGGCCGCCCAAGTGGGCGGCCTTCGGACCAGCTTTGCCGACCGCTTAGAAGCGGAAGGAGTAGCTGGCCTTGATCTGGTGGGCGGACTCGACGTCGGCTCCAGTGTGGTAGTCGTAGCTCAGGGCAGCGGAGCGACCTTCGCCGAGACCGAGGTTGAAGCCGATACCTCCGCGCAGGATGTCCTGGCCGGCGCCGAAGGTCCGGACCGTGAAGGTCGTCGGAGCGGCGGCGTCTGCGAAGCTCGCGTTGAG
>CAMDQP010000156.1 GCA_945906115.1 Opitutus sp. GAS368 | reverse complement strand
GTCCGGGCGATGACCGGGAAGCGGTTCCACTTATCGAGCTTCAGCAGGCTATCGCGGTGGCAGCCCACGATAATTTTGACCACGCGGTGCTCGGGGAGCGAAGCGACCTTCACGACCACGACCTCGCCGGGGGCGGCGTAGAGGCCGGTCTCCTGCCAGGCGTCCGGGCCGGTGGCGAGGTTAGGCGCATTACCCGCGTTGGTGTCCCAGCGATGGACGAGATTAGAATCATAGGTGACCGTGCGGGCGACGCGCTCCTTGGCTTCGACGATGCCTGGGAAATCCTGGGCTGAGGCGTGGGCGCCGAAGGTGCCGGGCTCCTTGGCCATGTAGGACTTGATGGCCGTGTGTAGTTCGCCACGGGTGTCCTCGGCGGGCTGCACGAACGGGGCCTTTTTGGTCGGGGTGATCTCTTCCGGCGAAACGGCGAAGAGGGCGGAAGCCGGCAGCAGGAGTAAACAAAGAAGGCGCATGGGGAGGGGTTCCCTAATCTTGCTTCGAGCCTTCGCTTCGCCAACGCCAAACCCTTCGAAAGGGTCGGTTTTTAACGGAAGATAACGGTCTTATTGCCTGCCAGGAGAACGCGGTCCTCGACGACCGCGCGCAAGCCGCGGGCGAGGACGACCTTCTCGATGTCCTTGCCCAGGTGGGCCATGTCTTCCGGCGTATCCGAATGGTCGATGCGAATCACGTCCTGTTCGACGATCGGACCTTCGTCCAGTTCCGGCGTGACGAAATGGCAGGTCGCGCCGATGAGCTTCACGCCGCGGCGATGCGCCTGATGGTAGGGCTTGGCCCCGGCGAACGAAGGCAGGAATGAATGGTGAATATTGATGATTTTGCCAGCGAAGTTGCGGCAGATTTCTTCGTCGAGCACCTGCATGTAGCGGGCGAGAACGATTAGGTCAGCTTTCTCCTGGCGGAAGATCTGCTCCATCTTGCGGTAGGCTGTCTGCTTGGTCTCCGGCGTCACCGGGACGAAGTGGAAGGGGATGCCGTGGGCTTCGACGATTTTGCGGTGGTCTTCGTGATTGGAGATTACGCAAGGAACGACGAACGGGAAATCCTGGGCGACGTGGCGGGCGAGCAGGTCGTAGAGGCAGTGCTCCTGTTTCGAGCAGAGGAGGATGACGCGACGGGGCTTGGCGGAATCGGAGAGGGTCCACTCCATGCTGAACTTTTTAGCGACCGGAGCGAAAAGTTCGCTGAATTTATCCGCCGGGAAGTCGAGGGAGTCGCCGTTGATTTCGACCCGCATGAAGAATCGTTTTAGTTCGTGTTCGGTATGCTGGCTGGCTTCCGTAATCCAGCCCTGGTGGCCGGCGACGAACGCGGACACCTCGGCCACGATGCCGCTCGTGTCGGGGCAGGAGAAGCTAAGGGTGAGGGTGCGGGCCATGTCGGAGGATGGAAGGGGAGGGGCGCAGGGGTCAAGACACGGTGGCGGTCAAGGCTCACGGCGCCCAGTTTTCGATGAAAAACACGCTGCGACCGTCCCGCCTGCGGGATTGACCAGCCCTCGTCCCTTCCTACGTTGACCCTTCACCTTTTACCAAGATGGCTAAGACCCTGTTCCAGAAAGTTTGGGAAGCGCATGCGGTGCGCAAGCTGCCTAATGGGCAGACCCAATTGTTCATCGGCACGCACCTTATCCATGAGGTGACGAGCCCCCAGGCCTTCGGCATGCTCCGGGACCTCGGCCTCAAGGTGAAGTACCCCCAGCGGACCTTTGCTACGGTCGACCACATCGTCCCGACCAACGAGCTCAAGGAGCCCTATTCCGACCCGATCGCCCAGGAGATGATCGAGGCCCTCCGCAAGAACACCAAGGACTACGGCATCCGCTTCTTTGACACCACGACCGGTAATCAGGGCATTGTCCACATGGTCGGTCCGGAGCAGGGCATCACCCAGCCTGGCACCACGATCGCCTGTGGCGACTCCCACACCGCCACCCACGGCGCGTTCGGCGCAATCGCCTTCGGCATCGGCACCACGCAGGTCCGCGACGTCCTCGCGACCCAGACTCTGGCCCTTAGCCCGCTCAAGGTCCGTCGCATCGAGGTGAACGGCAAGCTCGCCCCCGGCGTCTACGCCAAGGACGTCATCCTCCACATCATCCGCGTCCTCGGCGTCAATGGCGGCATCGGCTACGCTTACGAATACGCCGGTACGACCTTCGACGGCTTCTCCCTCGAGGAGCGCATGACCGTCTGTAATATGTCCATCGAAGGCGGCGCCCGTTGCGGTTACGTCAATCCGGACCAGAAGACTTTCGACTACATCAAGGGCAAGCCCTTCGCGCCGAAGGTCGCCGATTGGGATGCCGCCGTGGCTCGCTGGGCGTCTTTCGCTTCCGACGCCGGTTGCCAGTATGACGACATCAGGGTCTTTAAGGCCGAGGAAATCCGCCCGACCGTCACCTGGGGAATCACCCCCGGGCAGGCCATCTTCATCGACGAGAAGATGCCGGCGCTCGAGACCCTCAACGCCGCCGACCGCCAGACGGCTGAAGACGCCTACGCTCACATGAAGCTGGCGCCGAACACCCCGATCAAGGGTACCAAGGTCGATGTCTGCTTCCTCGGTTCCTGCACCAACGGCCGCATCTCCGACCTCCGCGAGGTGGCCAAGTACCTCCAGGGTCGCAAGGTCAGCCCGAGCGTCAAGGCGATCGTGGTCCCTGGTTCGCAGCTCACCGCCATCCAAGCCGTCCACGAAGGCCTCGATAAAATCTACATCGAAGCTGGCTTTGAATGGCGCGGCGCGGGTTGCTCCATGTGTCTCGCGATGAATCCCGATAAGCTTGTTGGCGACCAGCTCTGCGCCAGCTCCTCGAACCGTAACTTCAAGGGCCGCCAAGGTTCCCAGACTGGTCGTACGGTACTCATGAGTCCGCTCATGGTCGCCGCTGCCGCCATCACCGGCCAGGTCTGCGACGCTCGCGAAGTGTTCAAGGTCTGATGTCCACCTCCGAGCCAGTCGACCGCGTCCTCGAACGCATCGCCCAGGGCGATGACGTCGCTGCGGCCTGCTTGGCCGAAGGCCTCGCCTGTCAGCGCGACGTGCGCGTCGACGCCCATTACGATGGCAAGCCTGTGTGCACCGTGACCCTGCCTTGGGTGGTCGAAGGCCACGCGATCCTGATGGCTGACGAGACCGTCGCCGCCGGCGTCGCTGAAGAGCGCCTCGCCTCGCTTGCCTCCGCGCTCGCAATGCCCGTCTGCATCATCCGCCGTCCCGTCGCCGCCTAATCTTTCAAACCGCCATGTCCCTCGCCCAAATCACCCAGGTCAAAGCCCTCGCCCTCGCCGTCCCCGG
>CAMDQP010000155.1 GCA_945906115.1 Opitutus sp. GAS368 | reverse complement strand
TGGCGATCTTCCATTCGGCGCCCTTGGCTTCCTTGGTCAGCGCGTCGCTGACAATTTCCTTATCTGGCTGCGCGAGCAGGGTGACGGGGGCATTGGCCGCGCAGAGCGGCGAGACGAAAGCGAGGAGGGCGAGGAGGCGGAACGACATGGGGTTGCCCCATTAGAACCACGGAAACCGCCGATGGTTGCGATTATTCGTAGGTCAGCTGCGCGGTCGCGTTCGTCGTAGCCGATGAAACGGTGCGGACCCAGTAGGCGTTAATCCAGTCAGGGAAGACGAAGGTCTCCTTTGCGCCTGGGGCGAGTTTGAAGCTCTGGTAGGCCGCGAAGCGGCCATCGCCCGCGGCATCAAGCTCGACGGTGATGGTCGTCTCGACCTCACCATGGTTGGCTAGCGTGATTCGCTTCTTATCGTAGCCGGTCATGAGATAAGGGTCCGACGGTTTGGCTGCGGTGACGTTGCTGCTCTTCCACGGACCGCCGAAGCCGCGTGGCTTGCCGAGCTGCCAGAGGTCGTCGGCCGTGCCGACCCAGACGGCGGCCTTACCGTCGTCGGAGCGGATGATGTGGCGGTCATCCTGCGCGGCGCTAGCCGAGACGCCACTGAGTACGAGCAGTCCTCGGTAGGAGCAGAAGTCATGGACGGCAGTATCACTGGTCGCAATCGGGCGCAGGCGGATCGCACCCTTCGCGTTCAGCGCCGGCAGTTCGTAGAAGGTGCCATGGGCTTGGAGCATGTCGCGTTCGGTGCAGACTTCGCGCGCCTTGCGTAAGGCGCTGCGGGCGAGCAGTGCGTCCTGAGCCGGCGAAGCCGAGCGCGGCAGGCGCCAGCGCACGCCACTTTCCTCGAAGATGACCGAGGCCTCATCAGTGGTGATGATACCCTGCGGGATGGGGGTGTTCTTCTGGACGTAGGTGGCGACCTCGGAGTCCTTCTGCTTGGTGAGCTTAAGGTCGGCGGAGAGTTCGTAGGCTTCGCCAAGGGTGGTCTGATCAACCGTGACGTTAGCGGCCAGCACGGAGAGGGTGCGGAGGTTCGCGCCGCGGGTGAGCAGGAACGCGCCCTGTGAGGAGGCATCGCCGGCCTTGCTGAGTCCACTAAAGAGGCTGCCGCGCTCGGTGACGCGTTCATCCTTCGCAGCGTACTGGAACGTGACGCTGACCTTGGCGATATCGCGATCAGCCTTCGCGCGGATCCAAGCGCCGGGGACGTCGGCTGGAATCTCGACCCAGCGCGTGGCTTCGTCGGCCTTCAGCGCGACTTCGCGCCAGGCCTTCCACTGACCGTCGCCTTGGGCATCTATCTCCAGCGTGAACTTGGTCGCGGCGGCGCCGTCATGCTGGAGCTGGACGGCGCGTTTCGCGAAGCCGGCCAGTAGGAAAGGATCCGAAGGGTCGCCAGCCTGGATGGGTTCGTCCACCCAGACGCTGCCGCGACCGATGGCCGGGCCGAGATGGTCCGGCGCGTCGAGCGCGGTGAACCAGAGGTTCGATTGAGACTGGCCGGGACCAGCGAGCGCGCCCTTGGCGGGACGCTTGTTGAGGAATTCGGATTTCGCGGTGTCGTCGCAGCCGAAGACAAGGCGGTCCTGCCAGCGCGTGAAGTCGCCGATAACCTTGAGGTAGGCGGAGCGCGGTGCGAGACCGGCGGAATGCTTCGAGGAGAAGTTTGCGGGGAATTTCCAGAAGAGGCCGTGCATGGTCATCAGGCGGGAACCTGCTTCGCCGATGTCGCGGATACGCGGCCACTCGGTGTTCCACCCGTGTGCTCCGTCGTACGAGTGGCTGCCCTTAGGCAGGCGGTAGCTCGTCCACTTGCCGTCTTCCATCACCATCAGAATCACCGAGCGGAAGTCCCATCCGACGGTCCAGATCGGATCCTTCGCCGGGTCGGCGTTGCCGGTCAGTCCGCCGGGGCCGGTGACTTCGGTGAACTGGTTGCGTCGGATGAGGGACCAGTTGCCTTCGCCGTTGAAGGAGCCGAGGCCGCCGCTGACGATCGTCGGGTCGAGCAGCGCCTTGGGGCTACGTTCACCGTTATTGGCGAGGATAACGAGACCTTGGCCGGAATAGAGTCCCTTGCCGTGATAGCCGGATAACGTGGAGGTGATGGTCGCCGGGCTGACTTCCGCGGTCTGTCCGGGCTTCGGCTTGTTCATGATCTCCTTGATGAGGCCTTTCACCGCGAGCGTGCGGACGTCGACCTCATAGAGCCCGTCTTCCATCGTAGCGTAATAAATCTTGTTCGCTGGGTCGGTGAGGTGGCGGGCGTTACCGGTCAGGCGACCGGGCATGAGTTTCGGCGGGATGATGCGCACCTCGCGTTCGGCGCCGATGAGGTAGGGGCCAATGATCAGCTGATTGGACTCCTTGTGGATCATACGGTTGGCCGGCGTGCCGCCGACGCTTTCCGGGCGGACGATCTGTTGCAGGTCCGGCGTGATCTCGTAGAGCTTGTCGCTCGAACCATACGGCAGGTGCGGGCCGTAGGTGATGACCCAGAGACGGTCAGCCCATGGCACGACGGCGCCAGTACCGCATTCGCCCTCGTTATTGAAATAGGCCAGCTCAGGGTAGATGCCGGACCATTCTTGCGGAGCGGCGGGAGAGGGGGTGGCCAGCGCGGTCAGGGCGAGCGCGACGAGCGAGCGGAACGAAGACGGGGACATGCCTGAACTTTTTCTGTTGGCTCGCGGCTGGCAAGGTCAGGATAAGGCATGAAGAAAAAACACCAGCAGCAACCAGCCCGTCAATACTATGGCGGGAACTCCGAGCAGGCGCGTCAGGTTTTTGGATTGGGCCTGAGTCAGGAAGGCGAGGGCAAGGAGCGTGCCACCGAGCGGTCCGAGCCAGCGACGGGGGAGGGCCAGCTCCAGATTTATCGCCGGCACGAGCGCACACATCTGCGCGATCCAGGTCATGAGGTGGAGCAGCCCCGCCGCCAGGCCATTGAGCCACGTCGCCGGCCACGCGAGCCAATCGCTGACGCTGCACGCGACCGAGGCCATCCCGAGCATCAGCGGAATCTCCGAGAGCGGCACCAGGACGAGGTTGACGAAGACGCCGCCCCAGCTGGCCGACCCGAATAACCCGAGCGTGAGCGGCACCCCCGCGATTGTAGCCGTGAGTGAAACGCAGAGGCCGCCGAGCAGGAGCTTACGTGCGCGCCAGCGTAGCTTCTGCGCTGAGGTCTGCGCTGCAACCGGCGTCAGGCGTTCTTCTTCGTTCGGTCGCGCGCAGAGGTTCGCCGCTGGACCGCCGGCCGTAATGATGCCAAGCACGGCCGCGTAGCTCAACTGGAAGCCGGCATCCGCGCAGGCTTCCGGCGAGAGGATGA
>CAMDQP010000154.1 GCA_945906115.1 Opitutus sp. GAS368 | reverse complement strand
TGACGCCTGAACCTGAGCACCTGAACCAGAAACCTGAAAGTGATGCCTTTGCTTCGCAGCATGCCAGCGTGCCAGCTTGTCCCCTCGCGGCTCCGCCGCGCCAGCTTCGCAGCCGTTCACCATACCAGCAGATCCCCACGCGCTCCGTGCGCGCACACAAAAAAGCCCCCGGAAAACCGGGGGCTTGATGCGCACGCGAGGAGCGTACCTTACTTCGCGCGGGCTTTGACGAAATCGATATTATGCTTCACCTGGGGAACGCTGTCCTTCCAGTCGTTCTCGTGCTCGATGGAGATATGACCGTCGAACTTCTGGCGGATGAGCTCCTTGAGGCAGCCGTCGATATCGCAGACGCCCTTGCCGGCGACGACGACGGTGGCCTTATGGCCGAAGTCGGACTTGTCCTTCAGGTGCACGCTGACGATGCGGCCTTCGAGGACCTTTAGGGCCCAGACGGAACTCAGGTTCGACGTGGCCCAGTGACCGAGATCGGCGCAGGCGCCGATACGGGAGTCGCGGCTTTCGACGACGCCGAGGATGTAGAGAGGGTCCCAGACCTTATACTTCGGGTCGATCTTGCCGTCCTTCGTGATGCGGGTGCCGTGCTCGTGGAAGGCGACCTTGATGTCGAACTCGATCGCGGCGGATTCCCAGTGGACGACCTGTTCGGTGGCTTCAGTGCAGACGGCGTAGAGGCCCATCTTCTTGGCGAAGGCCATGATGGCGTAGACCTCTTCCTTGGTCTTGGCGCCGACGACACCGTAGTTGACGGCGTGCACGCCCTGGCGGGCGAGCTCGGCCTTGATCTCGGCCATGGTCTCAGCGGACATCGAGTGGTGGGTCTTTTCCTTCGAGCCGGGCTTCACGGCCTGTCCAGGGAAGAGTTCGATGACGTTGCCGCCAGCTTCCTTGGTCTTGGCGATGGCTTCGAAGAAGGAGAACTCCTTGAAGGTGTAGGCTTGGGAGCCGACAAACCAACCGTTCTGGCGGAAGGACTCGGGAATCGGGTCGGCGCTGACGCAGGCGGCAGCGGCGAGGGCGAGGAGGGTGAGGAAACGCATGGGTGTGGGGTATAAGGACAGAGTAAAGCCCCCCAAGGTTCCCTAGGTCAAGAACCCCTCGTTCGCAGTGTGGCGGAAAAGCCCCCTTTGGGGTCCCATCGGCCATGTTTCTCTTCGAAGTATGGTCGGCGTTCCTGGCTTGGTGGCGAGGACGTCCTGCGCCGGCCGACCTCGGCGCCCAAGGCGAGCGTCTCGCCGAGGCGCACTATCTCCGGCAAGGCGGCCGATGTCTCGCGATGAATTGGCGACACGGCCGCGACGAGCTCGACCTCGTCGTCCTCGAAGGAGAGGTGCTCGTCTTCGTCGAGGTTAAGACACGGACGGCGGAAATCGGCGGGGAAGGGTATTGGGCTGTGAATCGACGGAAAAAGCGGGCTTTGCGGCGGGCGGCGGCCGGTTGGATGCGTCAAACCGGGGGTGCGTGTCATACGCGCTTCGACGTCGTGGAAGTTCTGGTTTGCAAGAAAGGCACCGTCCGCCTCCTTCAACACCGTGGCGAAGTCCTCTTCGGACGGCGCCGCTTCTAGACTCCGATGTCCGACACCGACCGTCATCCGTTCCTCTCTGGCCTGAGCAAGCACCGGGGCGCCCAGCCCACCTGCGTGGTCATCTTCGGCGCCTCCGGCGACCTGGCTGCCCGCAAGCTCCTGCCCGCCCTGTACAACCTGGCGGTCGACAGCCTGCTCCCCGCCGACTTCCACCTGATCGGCTTCGGCCGCAAGCCCATCCCAGACGCTGAGTTTCGCACCCAGGCCGCGGCCGACCTGAAGAAGTTCTCTCGTCGCGAGTTCCGTCCCGACGTCTGGAAGCGCATCGAAGACAACACCACCTACCAGGCCGGTGGCTATGACGACCCCGCCGCCTTCGCCGCGCTGAAGGAACAGATCGCCGCCGCCGAGAAGCGCGCCGGTCGACCCCTGCAGCTGGTCTTCTACGTCTCGACTCCTCCCTCGGTCTTCGAACCGATCCTCGAGAACCTCGGCCAGTCCGGCCTCGCCGGCCGTGGCGTCGGCACCGACCTGGAGAGTAAGGTCATCATCGAGAAGCCGTTCGGCAAGGACCTCGCCTCGGCCGTCCAACTCAACGCTGTCGCTGCCCGTAATTTCCGCGAGTCGCAGATTTTCCGCATCGACCACTACCTCGGCAAGGAGACCGTCCAGGATCTCCTCGTCCTGCGCTTCGCCAACCCGATCCTCGAGCCGCTCTGGAATCGTCGCCACGTCGACCACGTCCAGATCACGGTCGCCGAAGAGCTCGGTGTCGGCACCCGCGGGGGTTATTATGATGGCAGCGGCGCCACGCGCGACATGCTGCAGAACCACACCATGCAGCTCCTCGCGCTGGTCGCGATGGAACAGCCGCGCTCCCTTTCCGCCGAACATATCCGCGACGAGAAGGTCAAGCTGCTCGAATCCATTCAGCCGCTGCGCGTCGGCACCAACGGTGACGCCGTCCGCGCCCAGTATGCCGAAGGTCTTTCCGCCGGCGAGAAGGTGCCGAGTTACCTGACCGAGAAGGATATCCCGAAGGATTCCGCGACCGAGACTTTCTGCGCGCTGCGTTTCTCGATCGATAACAGCCGCTGGTCCGGCGTGCCGTTCTACATGCGTTCCGGCAAGCGCCTCGCCCGCCGCGTCTCCGAGATCGCCATCCAGTTCAAGCAGCCGGAGTCTGGCCTCTTTGCCGGCGACACCCGCTACGACCTCGCGCCAAACCGCCTCGTCATCCAGATCCAGCCCGACGAAGGCACGACGCTCGTCCTCAATTCCAAGGTGCCCGGCCTCGAGCCGCGCACGCAACCGGTCCGCCTGAGCTTCCGTTACGCGACCACCTACGGCTCCAACACGCCCGAGGCATATGAGCGCCTGATCCTCGATGCCGTGGTGGGTGATCGCACGCTGTTCATCCGCGGCGACGAGACCGAGGCCTCCTGGCGCCTGTTCACGCCGCTCCTCCAGAGCTGGCAGCAGCAGGGCCAAGAAGGCATGGAAACCTACGCCTCCGGATCCTGGGGTCCCGCGGGTGCCGACGCCCTCCTGGCCGCCCACGGCCACGCCTGGCGTAACGCTGGCCGCTGATCATGGCCCATCTGCTGATCGACGCGCTCCCGGGTTTCCCGGTCAAGATCTCCGCCGTCCTCCCGTCGCTCGACAAGGCATGGGCCGACGAAGGCGAGGAAGCCGCGCGCGCTTCGCAGATGAACCTCGTGCTGATGTTCGGCGCGGGTGTCTCGCCTGAAGATGCGCAGGCCCGCTTCGATGAAGCCATCCGCTTCGCCCAGCGCTATCCTTGTCGCCTCGTGA
>CAMDQP010000153.1 GCA_945906115.1 Opitutus sp. GAS368 | reverse complement strand
GATTTTCCGGCCTACGACGGTTCCCCGGTCGAGCTGGCTGGCTTCGTCTGGTATCAGGGTTGGAACGACGGCGTGAATCCCAAGACCGCCGTCCCGGAATACGAGCAAAACCTCGCGCACCTGATCCGCGATGTCCGCAAGGAGTTCGGTGCGCCGAAGCTCCCCGTGATTGTCGGCGAGCTGACCGGTGCCTGGGTCGACGCGCCGAAGGAGTGGACGGCTTTGCGTAAGGCGCAGGCCAACGTGGCGGAATATCCTGAGTTCAAGGACAACGTCGTGTTCGTCCCGACCCGTGATTTCGTCCGTAAAGCGGAAGACTCTCCCAATCCTGGCCATGGCCATCATGAATTCGGCAATGCCGAGACCTATTTCCTTGTCGGCGACGCCCTCGGCAAGGCCGCCGTGCAGATGGCGGGCCGCGATCGCCAGGTGCGCGATATCCGCGGATGGACCCTACGCATCGACGAGCGACTGATTGCCCGAGACCCGGCGATGGTCGAGAAGGCCGTCGGGTTGCTGGATAAGCACCTTGAGACGATTGTGCGCCTGGTGCCCGCAAAGGCCGTCGCGGAACTGAAGAAGACGACGCTGAATTTTACGCTCCCTTATCCCGGCGTCCGCCCGACGGCCGAGTATCACGGGGGATTGGAGTGGGTGAAGCAGGCTGGGCGCGAGATCGCCTTGGCGAAGTCAGTCGAGTTCACGATGATCGACCGCTTGGAGGCGGAGACCAAGCGAATGCCCGTGGTGGTTCTGCATGAGTTGGCGCACGCCTACCACGACCAAGTCATCCCGGGCGGGTATCAGAACCCCGATATCCTTGGCGCCTATCAGAAGGCCAAGGCAGCGGGAACCTATGACGCCGTGAAGCGTTGGACTGGGGAGAAGTTCGTAGACAAGCCAGCCAAGGCCTACGCGATGAACAACCAGATGGAGTATTTTGCCGAGAGCACGGAATCGTACTTCGATCGCAATGACTTCGAGCCGTTCAACCGGGCCGAACTGCTGGCGAAAGACCCTGACATGCTCAAGGTGGTCGAGAAAATCTGGGGGATTGCCGAAAAGTGAGGTCTCTTCGCCGATTCCTAAGGTTAGATTAAGGAGTCTGTAATTGAAAGCCGTAGGCAGATGCAGGCTAATCATGACATCGCATGAAAACATTGGCCCTTTCGCTTCTTCTCGTGCTCGCTGCGGCGAGCTCCTCGACTTCGGCCCTCGCTGGCACTCCGGTCTCGCCCAAGGTCAGCGTCGACGTCGCTAGCATCGATCGTGAGCGCATTTTGAAGGCGGCCGAGAAGGCCCTGACGCAGGCGCCGGTCAGCCTCACTGCTTTCCCTGCCAAGCTCAGCGAGGGTGGGGTTAACGACTTCTATTCTAACGGCGACTACTGGTGGCCGGATTCCACCAAGCCGAATGGCCTTCCGTACATCCGCCGCGACGGGCAGACCAATCCCGAGAATTTCAGCCAGCATCGCCTGGTCGTAAAGACCCTCCGCGATTCCGTCTCCGCTCTGGCCGCCGCTTATCAGGTCACCGGTGACGACAAGTATGCCGTGAAGGCCGCGGAGCTGCTCCGGGTGTTCTTCCTCGACCCCCAGCTGCGCATGAATCCGAACCTTGATTTCGCTCAGGCCGTCCCGGGCGTCTCGCCCGGCCGCGGTATCGGCATCATTGACGCATTGCATCTCATCGAAGTGCCCGCCGCCGTGAAGGCCCTCGAGCGTTCGCCCGCTTTCCCGGCCGGTATGGCCAAGGATCTCCGCGGTTGGTTCCGTGAATTGGCTGAGTGGATGGTTACCAGCAAGAACGGTAAAGAAGAGGCCGCCGCGAAAAATAACCACGCCGTCGCTTTTTATCTGCAGCTCGCCGTCTACGCTGATTTTATCGGCGACCAGGAGAAGCTCGCCGCCTGCCGTAAGCAGTATAAGGAAGTCTTTGTCGGCAAGCAGATGGCCCTCGACGGGGGATTCCCGCTGGAGCTCGCCCGCACCAAGCCGTACGGCTACTCGATCTTCCAGCTGGATAACATGGTGCTCCTTTGCCAGGTGCTCTCGACCAAGGAAGACAACCTGTGGGAGTTTACGCTGCCGGACGGCCGCGGTATCCGCCAGGCCGTCGCGTTCCTCTATCCGTTCCTCGCCGATAAATCCAAGTGGACCCTCAAGCCCGATGTCCAAGCGTGGGAGGGTTGGCCGGCTCGTCAGCCCAGCCTCCTTTTCGCCGGTCGCCAGTTTGGTGAGACCGCTTACCTGGATCTTTGGAAGAAGCTTCCCTCCGATCCGACTGACCCCGAAGTGCAGCGTAATATCGGCGTCACCCAGCCAGTGCTTTGGTAAGACGGTATTGTCATCCGAAGGCATCTTGGAATGCTGACCCCCATGAGATTCGCCCCGATGTCATGGTTGGTAGCCTTCCTGATGCTCACCACCTTCGCCTATGCCGAGGACCCGCAGCGCATCCTTTTCATCGGCAACAGCTATACCGGCGTCAACAAGCTCCCTGATGTATTTCGGGAGGTCGTGAAGAGCGCCGGCCGCAGGGAGCCGGTGGTCAAGTCGGCCACGCCCGGAGGCCAGACCTTAAGCCAGCAGCTCAGCCAGGCTCCCAGCCAAGCGCTCATTGAAGAGGGTGGTTGGGATGTCGTCGTCCTGCAGGGGCAGAGCATGGAGCCCGCCTTGGCGGAGAAGGATCTCACGACTCGCGAACACTTCGTCAAGAGCGCGGCCGAGCTCTGCAATCGCATCCGCGCCAAGAGTCCGAAGGTACGTATCTACTTCTACGAAACGTGGGCTCGGCACGCAGATTTCTGGAAAGAAAAAGCCGCGATGAAAGAGGCTGGCGCCATCGGTGCCAATCCGAAGGAGATGCAGGATTGCCTGCGCAAGTGGTATAACTTCGTGGCCAAGGACAATAAGGCCACCGTCGTCCCGTGCGGCGATGCTTGGGAATTGAATTACGCTTCGCCCAAGCCGGTTCGCCTACACGCCAAGGATCATTCCCATCCTGAGTTCGTCGGCACCTATCTCAACGCACTCATTTTCTTTGGGAAAATCTACGACGTGAAGGCGCCGGCGCCGAAGTGGACTGGCAAGCTAGACGAAGCCGAGGCCATGCTCATGCAGGGCTTCGCCGCTAAGGTTTTGAAGTAACGAGACGGATAGGCTTAGCGACCTAGCCAAACTGCGGCCGCGGTTTTGGAGTCGGTGCCGTCAAGGTGAGGCGTGGCGGAAGGGAAGAGCGTGGCGTCTTTCTCTCCGGCTACCCATAGGGCTTGGGTCGAGGCGAGGCAGAGCAGGCCGGGGACGTCGAGATACTTCGCGCCGCCGGGCAGGAACATCGGGTCGCGGTAATCAAGCAACTGTCCGAAGCGGAAGCC
>CAMDQP010000152.1 GCA_945906115.1 Opitutus sp. GAS368 | reverse complement strand
GTCCATCCGCAAGGTGCTCGGCGAATCCTGATGGCCGCCGACGTCCCCACCCTCTCCGTGACCGTCTGGGTCGCTCTCGCCGTCCTCGCCCTGCTGATGATCCGCGGAGCCTGGCGCGGCTATCGCCGCGGCCCCATGCGCCAGCTCGCTGGGCCCGTGGCGCTCGCGACCGGCCAGCTCGTCGGCTGGCTCTTCGGCTCGGATCTCGGTCATGCCTGCCTTCAGGGCACCTCCTACCCTTGGATCCTGCGCGGCTTCACGGGCGTAGTCATCCTGACCTGCCTGACCGGGCTGGCCTGCTACGCCCTCTTCTGGCGACTGGGACGGCTACCCGAAGGTCAGAAAGAAGCCGAAAGCCCCGTGCTCGGCTCACTCGTCGGCTGCTGGACAGGCCTACTTTATTTCCTGATCTGCATCGCCGTGCTCGCGACCGTGGCCTCGGTCTACGACCTATTTGAAAAACCAGGGGACGCCCGCCACCACTGGACGGTCGAGATCCGTAACGACCTGGCCGCTACCGCCATCACCGCCGACCTTAGGGGGTGGTCGCCCATCCCCGACAAGCAGCGAACCCTCATTCGTCAGACTAGGCGGCTGATGGCCGACCCGGAGGCCCGTCGCCGGCTCATGGCCCAGCCTGAAATCCGTGCCCTGGCCGCCCACCCGACCCTTTATCAGGCATGGGAAGACAAGAAAGTTCGTGAGTTGTTGAATAACAATGACTTAACAGGTTTTATTGATCACCCCAAAGTGCGCGCCGTCTTGGCCGACGAACAGCTTCAAAAAGAGGCCGAAAAGGTGGATTTGACCAAGATCATCGAGCAGTCCCTGCAGAAGCAGAAAAAGTGAAGGAATGGCCATTTTTTGGTAGTCCAAAGGTCGGGTTTGCCTATGTTAAAACTTCCCTCCCCCCTCCCATGAACAAGTTCTCGTTCCTCCTAGCTGCTCTCTGCGTCTCCCTGAATGCTCAGGAAGCCAAGCCCGCCGAAACCAAGGCCGCGGCAACTTCCGCCCCGGAAATCAAACTCGCTGGCGGCGCCAAGGCCGAACAGAAGACCTACTTCGCCGAAGTTTGGGTCGGTAAGAGCATCCCCGAATGCCTCAACTTCCAGAAGAATATCCAGGTCCTCAGCCAGCAGGTCGAAGAGATGAAGCGCCTCCAAATCTTCCTCGATAACGCTCTCACCACCCCGGAGAAGGAAGCCCGTGGCCACGAAATCGCCGCCAAGACCGCCAAACTCAAGGGCGATAACGAATCGATGACCAAGCTGTATAACGGCTTCAGCATCGAGCGTCCTTACCAGTTCACCGCCACCAAGGCCGTCATCGCCACCCCGATCTCCAACGAAGAATTCACCAAGATCTCCGGCGCTAAGGACTTCAAGCCCGACACCATCATCTCCACCGGCGAAAAGAAATTCCAGATTCGCGATACCATCTCCGGCCAGGGCGAAGTCGAGACTTTCGGCCTCTCCCTCAAGCGCATCACCGATGCCAAGGCCCAGCTCCAGCAGCTCATCGACCTCCAGCCCAAACTGACCAAGGACGACGACAAGAAGAAGGTCGAGAAGGCCATCAAGGAGATCCAGGACGACCTCACCAAGAGCCTCGACGAGTTCAAGAAGGCCCGCGGTTTCGATTTCAACGCCGAAGCCATCACCCTGCCCTCCGAAGCCAAGCTCTCCGTCCAAATCACGGAAGAAGAGAAAAAGGCCATCGAAGCCAAGGCTCCGACGTCTTCCGAAAAGAAGTAAGCTCTTACCCCACCCCCAACCCCACCCCTAACATGCCCGCCACCGAAACCCCCTCCGCTCCGGCCGAAGCCCCCAAGGGCCCGGTCATCGAGCTCATCCCGCTCGGCCAGAACCTGGCCCGCGTCGTCCTCACAATCTCCAACCAGGGCTCCCTCGCCCGCTTCCAGCAGGAACTGCAGACCCTCGGCCAGCACTTCGGCCGCATCCAGCAGCTCCAGCAGCGCATCCAGGTCGCCCTCACCACCGTCGAGCGTGACGCCCTGATCAAAGTCGGCGAAGCCGAGATCAAGGACTTCAACGAAAAGGACGCCGTCTTCGCCAAGGTCTGGGGCTTCAACGTCCCCGCCGTGGCCAACCGCCAGTCGACCTTCATCAACACCGCCCTGCGTCTCTTCGCCGTCATCTCCGACGAAGAAGCCGCCAAGGCCCGCTCGGCCCCTGACTTCAAGGAAGAGCAGCTCGTCGTCCGTGGCGAACGTCGCCTCCTCCAGACCGCCGAAATCCGTGGCCTCGACCTCGTTGTCCAGTTCGACCAGTTCGCCAAGGTCCTCCAGGCCCGCCGCGACGCCTTCCTCCAGCTCACCGAGCTGCTGAAGCGCTCCACCAACGACGAAGAAAAGACCCGCATCCAGACGCAGCTCGACCAGACCCGCGAACTGCTCGAGAAGGGTAACAAGGAGATGGCCGAAAGCGTCGGTTACTCGATCACCCACAATTACGAGATCGAAGTCCTCGAGTCGAAATTCGTCATCCTGCTCAACCAGGAAGAAGTGAACCAGATTCAGGGGTTGGTCGCCAACGCCCAGCAGCAGGCTGTCGCCGCGGCTCCGGTCGCCATCGAAGCCCCGAAGCTCGAGAAGAAGGCCGATAAGAAGAACTAAGCCTCGCGCTTAATCTTCCCACCAAGGCCCGCCCTCACCGGCGGGCCTTTTTATTGGTTAGAATAACTCGCCCTGCTGCGCGTCGGCCGGCGGCTTGACCTTGGGCTGAGGCACTTCGGTCGGCAGAGCCGCCGGCTCGGGCGCGGTCGCCGCCCGTCCCTGCTTGGACTGGTAGCGACGCAGCGTCGAATGCATCTCCATCTCGGAGAGGAATGCTTCCACGCCGACGATATCTTCCGCGACGGGCTGGCCGGGCGAAAATTCGAAATCGGTCTGGAAGGTGACGAGCTTGAGATTGCCGCGGATGCGCTCGGCTTCGGCCTTCACCTGCTCGCGGAAGCGCTCGGGCTGCAAGGCATCGCCCGCACCGAGCACGCCCTCGAGGCTACCGTATTCGGCGAGCCACTTCACCGCCGTCTTCGGCCCGACACCCTTGAGCCCAGGGATATTGTCGGAAGCGTCGCCGACGAGCGCGAGGTAATCGGGGATGCGCTCGGGCGGGACGCCAAACTTCTCGGTGACCGCGGCCGGATCGAGGCGTCGCCAGCCCATGGCTGGGTTCGCCGTCGGCGGCGGAGCCAATTGGATGACCGGCCCGCCCACGCACTGGCCGAAATCCTTATCAGCGCTCACGATGATACACTGGTCGCCGGACGCGGAGAGGATGCGCACGGCGGTGGCAATCAGGTCATCGGCTTCGACGCCGCGACGCTCGAAGACCTGGAAACCAAGGAGCGCAGTCAGACGCTTGATTTCCGGTAGCTGCTGGACGATTTCCTCCGGCGTTTCATCGCGCTGGGCCTT
>CAMDQP010000151.1 GCA_945906115.1 Opitutus sp. GAS368 | reverse complement strand
CGTCGAGGAACTTCGCGGCATCGCGTCCGCGGACGCGGGCTTCGCCCATGTGCGAGACATCGAAGAGGCCGGCCGTCTGGCGGACCGCCATGTGTTCCTCGATGATGCCTGTGTATTGCACCGGCATCTCCCAGCCGGCGAAGGGGACGACACGGCCGCCGAGTTCGACGTGCAGGGCGAAGAGAGGCGTGCGGGAGAGAGTGTCCGACATAGGCACGTTAAAGTGCGGAGCTCGGCTTTCCTTCCAACAAAAAAGCCCGGCTTGGCGGCCGGGCTTTTCGAGGTGGGCTGAAGCCCGGCTCAGAGAGCGAGTTCCTTGCGGAGCTCGGAGAGGGTCGCCTTGTATTCTTCTTCCGTGATCGCCTTCGCGCGACGCTTGGTTTCGAGCAGGGCGTAGCGGGCGTTGAACTCGGAATACTTCAGGGCGTCGGCCTGGGCCTTGGCGGCGGCGGCGACCTTATTAGCTTCGGCGACCTTGGCATCCGCGGCCTTATTGGCTTCGGTGACCTTGGCGTTGGCGTCGGCAATCTTGGCTTCAGCCGCGAGGCGCTCATCGGCGAGGTTCTTCTCGGCGACCTTGTTGGCTTCGGCGATGGACTTGGCGGCTTCGGCCTTGGCTTCAGCGAGGGCCTTCTCGGCGTTCTTGACGGCTTCGGCGACCTTGGCTTCGCCAGAGGTCTTTTCGGCGGCGGCGGCCTTCTCGGCGTCTTCGACTTTGGACTGGAGGGCCTTCAGATCGGCGTTGGCCAGGGCGACGGCCTTGGCGGCGGCATCAGAGGAATCCTTAGCGGCGGCATCCTTGGCCTTGACGAGGGCTTCGTTGGCGAGGGCGGCGGCGACCTTCTGTTCTTCGAGCGCCTTCTGCAGGTCGGCGAGGCCCTTAGCGGCTTCGGCCTTGGCGACGGCGGCGGAGGTGTTGGCGGCGCGGGCGAGTTCATCGGCGCGGGCGTTGAGGGCCTTGATCGCGGCGGTGGAGTTGGCCTGCGATGTATTGAGGGCCTTGATTTCGGCGGCGTAGGAGCTTTCGAGCTGGGCGACGCGCCCGTCAGAGGACTTGGCAGCGACCTGGGCCTGGGCGACGTTGGACTTCGCGGTGGCGACCTTCGTATTTACGCCGGCGAGGGCGTCGCGGCGGGCTTCGACGGTCTTCAGGTTTTTCTCGGCCAGGGCGCGAGCGGTGGCGGCTTCGGTGGTGGCCTGCTTGAGGGCGAGTTCGGCTTCGGCGAGTTTGGCGGCGGCGCCATCGTTGCCCTTGGAGGCTTTGGCGTCGGCGATGGTCTTGGCGATGTCGGCGAGGCGAGCTTTCGTGGCGGCCTCGCGGACGGCGAGGGAGGCTTGGATCTTGGTGGCAGCTTCCTTCGTGGCGGCGATGTCGGACTTCAGGCTTTCCTTGGCGGCGGCGTCTTCGCCGATGGCCTTCTTCGAAAGCCTCTTGAACTCCGGGTTATCGGAGACCGGCACGCCGGCTTCGCCGTCGGCCGGGATCTTGGTGAGATTTACCCTCACAGCGGAGGGGAAGCCGAACTCGATGCCCTCGCTCGTCGTGATGAGGCGGGGCTTTAGTTCGGAGACCTCGGTGAGGTAGCCGCCCTTGCCGACCTGCAGTTCGTAATTCTTCGTGCGGTCGACCTTGATCGTGGTAGGCGTGCGACCGACGGGTTCGCCATTTAGGCGGATGGCGGCGGCGGTCGGATTCGACGACACGACGATGGAATCGACATTGGCTGGATCGATCGAGGTGTTGCAACCGGTGATCGCGGCGCACAGGACGAGAAGGGAGACGGAGATACGCATGGGTCGAGGCTTGGGGTGTTAGAATTGCGTGCAAAACCAAATCCGTTTCAACCCCTAATCGCCTTATTCCCCTAAGGGTTGACACCGGCGGGCTGTGAACAACCCTGTGAATAGGGAAGTTGGCCAGCATAGCTCAGTTGGTAGAGCAGCCGCCTTGTAAGCGGCAGGTCGTCGGTTCAAGTCCGACTGCTGGCTCCATTCCCTTCTTTTTTGGGCTTAAATCGTCCCGAAGTCTTAACCTCGGGCTTCTGGCGACCAGCCGGGGCCGTGGCGCAGGGCGTCAGCCATCCGGACGATTGGGCCGAGCGCAGCCACGTCATGGACCCTGATCATCGAAGCGCCCTGGGCGATGCCCCAGACCGCCGTGACGTCGTTGCCCGGGCCGCGGCGGAGCGGGTCAGCTTCGCCGAGAACGAGACCGAGCGTCGATTTGCGGCTCGTGCCGAGGAGCACGGGGAACCCGAGCGCGGCGATCTTTGCGAGGTCGCGTACCAGCATGAGATTCTGCGCGGGCGTCTTACCGAAGCCGAAACCTGGGTCCGTCCATAACTGTTCAGTGGGCATACCGGAAGCTTGTGCGCAGCGCAGGGAGACGCGGAGATCCTGCAGCACTTCCGTCCAGAAATCTTCGTAGTCCGCCTGCGGGCGGCGATGCATCAGAATGAGCGGGCAGCGGAGTGCGGCGCAGGCCGACCCCATGGGCGACTCGTCTGGGCGGGCTTCAAAGCGTCCTCCTTCGACGTCGTTCACCAGGTCGGCGCCAGCCTCCACGCACACGCGCGCGACCGTTGCCTTATAAGTATCCACGGACAGGACCGCCTGCGGGAAGCGGCGTCGCAGCGCCTTCACGACGGGGAGGAGGCGCGCGAGTTCGGTCGCGGCGTCGACCGGCGTGGCCCCGGGTCGGGTCGATTCCGCGCCAAGGTCGAGGACGTCGGCGCCTTCGGCGAGCAGCTTCTCCGCGCGGGCGAGGGCGGCCGCTTCATCGTTGAGCTGACCTCCATCCGAGAATGAGTCCGGGGCCAGGTTCATGATACCCATGATCAAGGTATGCTTCCGCCAGTCGGGCAGAGGGGTGCCATGTGGGCTGGTCCAAGACATGGATTGGGGGTTAAAGACCCTGACCGACGGTGCAACCCCCAAGGCGGGCGAGGACTGGAAGGGGGCGGTGGCAGACTTATTAGATAGTTTGATGGGGGGTAATTGATATTAAGTATATGTTGGATAGGTACTTACAGAAAATTTTAATCGAGAACCCTCATTCAAGGCGATTTCATGACCGTTTTACCCTGCTGGGGCTTGCAAATGGCATCCTTTTTACGAAGTTTTCGACGTCCGAACACATCCTTTATGTTTTCTCGCTTCTTTAGTCGGGTAGGTCTGCTGGCCGCCCCCTTCCTGGCCATCATCATGGTCGGCTGCTCCAAGGCCGATATGACCGTCCGTCAGTCGACCCTGGACCCCAAGGGACCGGTCGCCCAAGTCCAGTTTGATGTCTTCATGGCCACCGTCTGGCTGGTCGTCGTTCTCTTCGTGCTCGTCGGTGGCATGCTTGTCTACGCCGTCATCAAATTCCGCGCACGGCCGGGCGATGAAAACAAGCCCGCCATCGTCGAAGACGGCCACGGCAATCCGCTGATCGAGATCGGACTCATCACCGCTTCCATCGG
>CAMDQP010000150.1 GCA_945906115.1 Opitutus sp. GAS368 | reverse complement strand
ATGTCCGCGGAGTTCGCGACGGGTGCGATAGCGGGTTCGGTATTCGGGCTCCTTGAGGTTCTCGAGGAGCTCGGCGACGGAAGCGCCGGCTACCTGGGCGGGTTTCACGAGCGGGCGCTCGGGGTAGGTGATGCGATAGATGCGTCCGCGTTCACGATCGCGATTCGGGTCACGTGCGTTGTGCTGCATGTGGCCGATGAGCGGGTTGTGCCAGTCGATGAAGTAGAGTGAGCCGTCCGGCGCGAACTCGAGGTCGACCGGGCGGAAGTTGCCGTCGGTGGACGTGATGAGGTCGCCGTTGGCCTTGCCGGTGAAGCCAGCACCGTCGTCAGCCTTTTTGCCAAAACTGATGCCGAGGAAGCCGATCGTATTGCAGATCATGAAGTCGCCCTGCTGCGCGTCGGGGAAGTGGCGCGAGGAGACGAATTCCGCACCGGAGGTCGGGCGGGAGCGCTTGGGGACGAACTGCTCGACCTTGATCTGTTCGATGCCGTAGGGAACTTTGGCCGAGAGCGGCACGGCCCACCAATTCTCGCCGGGTGAGGCGTCGGAAAGGAACGGCTGTTCCCAATAATCGAACGAGAAGCCCCACGGATTGGAGACGTCGACCTGCACGCGTTCGAGGCGGGAGGACTTCGGATCGAAGCGCCAGGCGCCGCCGTCGTTACACCGACGCGGACCGTACGGGGTCTCGACCTGGCTGTGGAGGAAGCGGCCTTCGAGCAGGTAGAAGGCACCGGAAGCATCGGCACTATAAGCCGAGATGGCGTGGTGCGAATCGTGGGAGTCGAAGCCATGCAGGATCAGCTCCGTGCGGTCGGCCTTGCCGTCCTTGTCGTCGTCGATGAGCAGGGCGAGGTTCGGCTCCTGGGAAACGTAGACGCCTTCGGGGGCGATCTCGAAACCGATCGGGATATGGAGCTTGTCGGCGAAGATGGACTGCTTGTCGGCCTTGCCGTCGCCGTCGGTGTCTTCGAGGATGAGGAGTTTGTCGTTGGGCAGCGCGTCGCCCGGGCGGTAGTGCGGGTAAGTCGGCGTGGTCGCGACCCAGAGGCGACCTTTGGCGTCGAACGACATCTGCACCGGCTTCTTGAGGTCAGGGAACTTCTCCTCCGAAGCGAAGAGCGAGACCTTGTAGCCGGGGGCGAGCTTCATCTTCTCGATGGCGGCTTCGCCGGAAAGGAACTCGGTCGGGTTGCCGTTCTTCTCGCTTGGCTTGAAGTTGGTCGGCACGGCCGGAAGGACGAGTGTCTTGGAATCATCGACGGTCAGGTCGGTGCGTTTGCCTTGGGCGACACCGTGGATGAGTGCATCACGGATCACGGTCATCTGGCGGCTCTTGTAGACCTCGTCGGGGTAGTTCTGCGGACCGAAAGGATTATAGCGCTGGCCGTGGGTATGGACGCCGTTGAGGATCGAATAATCCGTATTCCACATGTAGTCCTTCATCTTCACTGCACCGTTCACCAGAGCTTCGTCGGCCTTGGAAGTGCGGGGCGTGGCGCCGAAGAGTCCGTCGGCGAGGAGCTTGGCGACTTCGCGATAACCAAAGTCGGTCGGGGCGAAGCCATTGACCGTGTAGGGCGACTTGCTCTTGCCGTAAGCGGCGAGGGTGGGGTGGAAGAGGTCGACGTACGTGATGCCGTGCTTCTTGGCGACGCGTTCCATGGCGGCGACGTAGAGTTCGAGGTTGGCGTTCTCCTTCTGGCCGTTCGGGAGGTCGCGGGTGGCGGTGAGGTTCTCGAAAGCGATCGGCGTGACGAGTACGAGGCGCGGGGCGGTCTTGCCGTTGTAGGCCCGGGTGAGGGAATGCGCGACGAAGGCGTCGACTTCGGCTTCGTAGTTGGCAGCGCGGCCAGGGCCGTCGAACGATTCGTTGTAGCCGAAGAACGCGACGACTGTGTCGGCCTTCAGGTGGAAGAGCCACTGGTCGGGCGTGGAGAAGAAGCCCTTGCCGTTATGCTGGGCGTATTCGGGGTGGAACTTGTCGGCGCCCGGGAAGGCCCACTGGCTGGCGCGGGCGGGGTGAGGGCGGAAGGCCGGGGTGTCGCCCGAGCGGCCCATATTACGCACGATCAGGTTCTGGTCGGGGAAGCGGAGCTGTAATTCGGTCTCGAGGCGGCCGTAGTAAGTGTCGCGTTCGGCGAAACCGTTGCCGATGAACACGACGCGTTCACCCGTAGCGGGCGGGGCGACCTGCTGGCTGCGCTGGGTCGTCGCAGCCGGTGGGTTCTCGGCGGGAGCATGCGGTGTCGGCGAGCCCTTGCTGTTGTCGGGCCAGTTGGCGGCGTTCGCCTTGGCTTCCTTGGTCCTAAGTCTGGAGCTGTCGGTGACCACCGCGTCGACGGCGAAGACACCGGCGGAAAGGGTGGCGAGGGCGAGAAGGAAGGCGCGGTGCTTCATGAGAGGGGAGTCCGACATATTTACATGCCAAAATGACAATTATCCAGCCCGACTTCGTGTCAGTCCGGCCCCGATTCCCCTCATATAAACCTTACTTCTGCTGCCACGTCGCCTTGAGCGAAGCCCAGACCTGACCGATCAGGAAGCCGCACAGTCCGAGTCCGAGGACTCCGCCGGCCGGCCAATACCACTCCACGCCGGTACGTAGTCCTGAAATGATCGCGAAGATACATCCGAAGCAGGCCAGCACCAGGAAGAGCATGCGGACGCCGAGCAGGAAAAGCATCATAGACTTCATGTGCCGAACTTGGTCTCGCCGCTGTGCCCCGTCAAGGAAGCGTCATAGGCTATCATCCGTCTCCCTTTGAGTTGGGTATCTTCCCGCCACCCGAAACGATTCAACCACTCAAAGGGAAACCGGAAACCGGAATTAATGCTTCGGACATATCCCCCAGCTAACTATCCGGTCTCCCTATGCTGCCCCCTTGAGCACTGTATCTCCCCGTGTCCCCATGCCCCCGTGCTAGCATGTCCCCTCGCGCAAGCGCTTGTCCCCATGTTACCTTGCCCACTTGCCCCCTCGCGGCGTTCCGCCGCGCTCACTTCAACGTCATCGTCACTCGACGCAGATCCATCACGCTTTTACCCGGAATGTCGGTGGCGCGTAGCTTGAGCTCACCTTTGCCTGGCTCGAGGCGCACTTCGCCGAGGGTCATGGTTCGGAAGTCGCGCATGACGGATTCGCCGTCAGGTCGGGTAATGGTATCCTGTCCGAATTTGAGGGGACTATCAAACGCGTCGGTGACCTTACCCTTGAGGAGCGTACCTTCGAAGGAGAGTTCGATCTTCGAGCCGACGTCGGCCGCGGCGCACGCGTAGTCGAGCGTCACGATATAGGTACCAGCGGTGACGACTTCGATATTCCAAACGGCAGAGTCGGTCGGCTTGGTCCAGTTTACGAAGTAGGAGGAATTCGGCGCCTTGCTGCTGCGACGCATCTCGCCGCGCGGCTCACCGTCGCGGGCAGGGAGCATGGTGATCGGGAATTCCCGATAGCCAATCGCCAGGGGACGCGGGTCGACGCCGCTGCCGGGGCCATTGAC
>CAMDQP010000149.1 GCA_945906115.1 Opitutus sp. GAS368 | reverse complement strand
AACAAGCCGCCCCTGGGCAACCTTAACGCGGGGGCTGTGAGTAGTTTGACCCCTCTCCTCAGGGTTTGTTGCCTAAAGTTCGGCCACCAGTTCCGCGAACCCGTCGACCACGCGGACGCCCAGGCCTTCGAGGCGGGTGCGGTCCTGGTGGCCGTGGGCAGCTAGCACGCAGTCGACGCCCATGGCGGCCGCGGCTTCGGCGTCGTGGGCGGTATCACCGATATAAATCACATCCTCCGGGCGATAGGCCAGGTCGGACAGGTGGAGGCGCGCGCGCTCCTCCTTACTGCCGGCGTGGATGTCATGTCCGCCGCACATCTTAATGAAGTGACGGTCGAGTCCGTATTGCGTGAGCGTCGTCGTGAGTAGGCTGCGCTCATAGGCCGAAAGTACCGAGTGCGTGAGCCCAGCCGCCGTGAGTCCGTCGATGAGTGGCTCCGTGTGCGGGTGCAGGCGACACTCCGCCTTGCGTTCCTCGTAGGCGGCCATGAAGCGGACTGACATCGCGCGGAAGGAGGCTTCGTCAGGCGTGAAGCCAATCGCTTGGTAGACCTTGATGACCGGGAACTGGAAGATCTGGCGATAGCGGACCGGGTCGACGAGCGGGTGGCCATCTTCCTTCAACAGACGGTTCAACGATGCACAGCACAGCCACGTGTCATCGAGGAGCGTGCCGTTCCAATCCCAGACGGCGTGACGATAGTCGGTAAGCTTCTTACGCATGGGCGGGCACTAGGGAGAAAGCTTCGATGGCCACGCCTTGGCAACAGTGGGCGAGGTCGGGAGGGCGGCCGCCGACATCAAAGCCGTCCCAGCGCAGCGGTAGGTCGCTCCACGCGTTCGCCTCGGCCAGGCTGAGCTGATAGGGGGCGTGGTGGACTTGACCACGGACGAGTCGGCCGCCGCGGTCCGAGAAGAAGCTGTAGCGTTCGGCTAGGTGGAACTCGAGCGAGCCAGGCGCGGCGATCTGCGGCGACGACACCGCCGACCAAGCGTAGCGCGCCGTCTCCTGCTCGCCTTGGCGGCGGCAGGTCTGCGCGAGTCCAGGCCCGAAGGACATCGCCGCGTGTTCGTAGGGCAGCCCAAAGCCCGCGCGAGCGATCACGACGGCCGGGGCGCGGTCGCAGTCGAGCGAGAAGAACCACACCCCCGGTTCGCCGGCGGCGTCGCGCACGTAGGTCCGCACATTCAGCTCGTTGAAATACGAAAGCCAGGGCAGGGCGGGTAAGCCGAGGGGGCGCACCGCGTTCATGCGGAAGCCCACGACGCCGAGGTAGGCCTTACCTTCGAAGGTATCGACCGTGAGGCCAGCGGGGAGCCGCGCCTGGATTGCGGCCGCCGCATATTCCCAATGCAGAAAGAAAAGGTCATCCCAGCGCTGCCGCATGACCGGGCGACGCGTCGGGCGGACGCGGGCGCACAGCAGTCGTTCGGTGGCATGGCTCACGGCCTCATCCTCCGAGGGGTCGGCGGCGGGTCAAGCGGACCGGACTTTTATTTTCCGTCGGCGAACGGCGGCTTCGATAGGTCGAGCTGGTAGAGCACCTGGTTATATTCCCAGCGTGGGGTCGGCTGCTTGTTGCCCGAGAACATCGTCGTGTAAGTGCCTTCGAAATGGATCACCGGCGAGTCGGCGCGGAATAACTCCGGGTGCAGTACCGGATTATAAAAGGTATAATCGTCGTGCGAGAGCACCTTGCGCGCGTTGATCCACGGTCCGAAGGGCTCCGTAGCTTCAGCTAGCCAGATCTCGCCGAGGAAGGAAGGCTTGCCGGCCTTCTGCGTGAAGATTGCGAGCCACTTGCGATTCCAGGGGTGCCAGGCGATGTGGCCCTTGTGCGCGACGATGGCCTCGCCAGAGGGGTTGGCGGCGGCGGTCGCGGCGCGCAGGGGTTTCCAGTTCTCCGGGTTCTTCCAGCCTTCATAGGTGGCGGGTGTCCGGAGAATTGGGAATGGGTCGCAGAACAGAATCCATTTACGGCCGACCGGGTCCGTCCAAGGCACCGCGTGTCCTTCGGGCATCGGTGGGGCTTTCGGGCTGGCCACGTCTTCGGTCCACACGGTGTCGAGTGGGTGGAAGAGTTCTTCATGCGGGTCCCATTCGACGAGGTCCCAGCGGTACGCGTGCATCTCGCCTTTCACCTTCACCGCCGAGGCGACCAAGTGCAGCGCACCCTTGGCGTCGGGGAGCGTCACCGCGCCCCAGATCCAGGTCGGGCCGTCGCCGGGTACTTTCGCCACGCCGCGCGGACGCAGTTCGCTTTGCGCGGTCTTCCGTTCGCTCACGTAGGCGTAGGGTGGGCGCAGCGGCGGTTTCGCCGGCGGTAGGAATTTCTCGGTCGATGCCGCGGAGACATTGAAGATCCCGAGCGGGTAGTGGGCCAGATTCGTGTCGCCCCAGAACCAGAGCAGCTTCCCGCCGAGTTCCGCCGTTACCACGCTGTCGGAACCGAGGACGCCGCTTTCCTTCCAGTCGAGCTGCTCGCCGAGCTTCTGCGATTCCGCGAAGAGGCCGGCGCCCGTGAGGCGGCCGAGACGGCGGGCGAGGATGGTGCGTTCGACCGTGACCTTGAGCGTCTTACCGGCGACGGGGGTGAGGCGGACGCCTTTATAACCAAACCCATCGGCCTTCACGCCGTAGCCGTGACCGATGACCGTGAACCAGGTCTCGCGCCCCATGAGTTCGGGGAGATCGAAGGCGATCAGCCCGGCGTTGTCGGAGACGAAGCGGGCGCCGTGGACTGTACGGAGTTCGACGCCCGGCACGGGCCAGCCATCGCCCTTCTCGATGATCTCGATGCGGCAAGGTTGGGCGGCGAATCCCGTCGTCGCGAAGGCCAGTAAGCCAAGGAGCCAAGGGGTGAGCCTCATGGGCTTAGTGTCGGTGGAATTGGCCGTGATTCAAGCCTACGCGGGGCTTTTCGCTTGGAGCGGGGGCCGTCCGGGCTTACCTCTGGGACATGCTTCCGGAAGCGCGCCAGAAAGAGCTCAAGGCCTTCGCCGAGAAACTCGCGGACATCGCCCGCCGGGTCTTGGTGGCGGCGCACGCCCGTGTCGACACCGAGGTCGAAATCAAGTCCGACGGCACGCCCGTGACCGTCGCCGACAAGGAAGCCGAGCGCCAGATGCGCGCGGCCATCAAGCAGGCTTATCCGGATCACGGCATTCTCGGCGAGGAGTTCGGCCCCGAGAACGTCGACGCCGAGTATTGCTGGGTGCTCGATCCCATCGACGGCACCAAGTCGTTCCTCTCCCGCGTGCCGCTCTACGTCACCCTCATTGGCCTGCGTTACGAAGGGAAGCCCGTGCTAGGTGTCATCGACCAGCCCATTCTTTGCGAGCGTATCATCGGTGACAACCTTACGTGCGAGCTCAACGGCCGGCCCGTGCGCGTGGCCGAGGCTGCGATGAAGGACGCCGTCATCGTCTCGACTGACCTCGACAACGTCCGTCGCCTGCACCGCGACGTTCGCTGGAACCGTTTAGCCGACAGCGTCGCCCATGTGCG
>CAMDQP010000148.1 GCA_945906115.1 Opitutus sp. GAS368 | reverse complement strand
ATACGCAGGCCCAGCGCCTTCGCATCGGCATCCGGCATATCGGGAAAGCCCAAGAACGCTTCGTCGACCGAATAGACCTCGAGATCACGCGCCTGTTCACCGAGGGCGGCCATCACCCGTTCGGAGAAATCGCCGTAGACCGAAAAATTAGATGAGAAGATCCGGACGCCATGGGCTTCGCAGGTGCGACGCACTTCGAAATACGGCGCGCCCATCGGGATGCCCAGCGCCTTGGCTTCAGAGGAACGTGCGACCACGCAGCCATCGTTATTCGAGAGCACCACAATCGGCACGCCGATCAGCGAAGGGTCCAGGGCGCGCTCGCAGGAGGCGTAGAAGTTATTGCAGTCGGCGAGGGCGCGGAGCATGGCATCAGCAGCGGCGCACGACGGCCACCACCGTCCCCCAGATACGGCATTCCGGCGTGAAAGGTAACGACCAGCCCGACCAGCGTGGACTGTCGGCCCGCAGACTCCAGGCGCCGGCGTGGTCACGCTCGAGATGCTTCACCGTGAATTCACCACCGACCTCCGCGACCACGATCGTACCCGCGCGCGCCGAGAGCGATTTATCGACCACGATGAGATCGCCGCTGAGGATGCCCGCACCCGACATCGAATCGCCGTCGACGCGCAGGAAGAAGGTCGAGATCGGGTTACGCACCACGTGCTCGTTCAGATCGAGGCGACGCTCCATGTGGTCGTCAGCCGGCGACGGGAAGCCGGCGACCGCGCGCGAGCCGAGCAGCGGCAAGGCCAACGGCCGACGGGCCTCGAACCCCTGCAATGTACGCATATCCAACATGAAGTGAACGGATGTTCACTTATGGGGTGAAGGATTCAAGGAGAAAGCATCACGATGGGCTGTCCCTACCTCGAGACAACAAAAAGGCCCGCATCTCACGACACGGGCCTTTGGGACGAGCTGGGAGCTCGGCTTACGAGGCGGTCAGGGCGGTGACTTCGGCGCGCACCTTCTCGGCCAGGGCGGTCGAGAGGTAGCGTTCGCTCGGTGAGCAGGCGATCGTGACGATGCGCTTGCCGGCATATTCCGGACGCTTGGCGAGCTGGAGGGCGGCCCAAATGTTGGCGCCAGCGGAGATACCGACCGCGAGGCCTTCGCGGATGGAGACTTCCTGGGCCATGGCAAAAGCATCCTCGTTGGTGACCAAAATGACTTCGTCGATCAGGGAGATGTCGCAGTTCTTCGGAACGAAGCCAGCGCCGATACCCTGAATCTTATGAGGAGCAGGCTGGACGGGCTGGCCGGCCATGGTCTGCGTGATGACCGGAGAGGCGGTGGGCTCGACCGCGATAGCCCGGAAATTTGGGTTCTTGCCTTTGATGACGGAAGCGATGCCCGTGATGGTACCGCCCGTGCCGACGCCCGAGACGATAGCGTCAACCTTACCTTCGGTGTCTTCCCAGATCTCGACCGCCGTGGTGCGACGATGCACTTCAGGGTTGGCCGGGTTGTCGAACTGCATCGGCATGAAAGCATTGGCACCAATCTCGTCGCGGAGCTGCGTCGCGCGCTCGATGGCGCCGCGCATACCCTTGGCACCAGGCGTCAGGACGATCTCGGCGCCGAGGAGGCGAAGGAGGACGCGACGTTCGATGGACATCGTCTCAGGCATCGTGAGGACGCAGCGGTAACCGCGGGCGGCGGCGACGAAGGCGAGGGCAATGCCGGTGTTACCGGAGGTCGGCTCGACGATGGTGCCACCCGGCTTCAGGCGGCCGTCGCGTTCGGCGGCGTCGATCATGGCGCGACCGATGCGGTCCTTGACGCTCGAGAGCGGGTTAAAGAATTCAAGTTTCACCAGGACTTCGGCATGAAGACCTTCGGTGACCTTGTTCAGTCGCACGAGGGGCGTGTGACCGATGGTGTCGAGGACGCTGTTGTAGATAGCCATGGGGGTTAATTATGAGTAGTTGAGTAATGATTAATGGATTACAGCCTGACCCCTTGCAATAAAAAACCCGTATGACCGGGTTTATAAGGGATTAATAGCGGCGCTTGGGCGGGGGACCCGGGGGGCGAGGAGCGGTATCACGCAGGCGGAAGATGATCCGAGCGGTCGTCAGATCCGAAGGGGTCATCTCGACCTTCACGCGGTCGCCGGGGTTGATGCGGATGAAATTCTTACGGAGGCGGCCGGAGATACGTCCCAGCACCACGTGCTTATTGGGGAGCTCGATCCGGAACATGGTGCCAGGAAGCACTTGCAGGATTTTGCCTTCGAGTTCGATAACGGGTTCTTCAGCCATGCCTTGAGGGCGGGAGTGCATCCAGAAGGCGGAGGAGAGTCAACCTCCGTAGTGTGGCCCTCCTCCCCTCTTGCCACGGGCCTCGCAGGGGCAATCCTGCCCGCTATGGAAGGAGATGCTTCGACCCCCCGTCCCGGGCTAGTTTGCCCGTTCGAGAAGATGCGCCCCTCGCAGCTCAACCGGGACGACGCCTTCTACATGGCCTTGGCCTTCAATCTCGCCGTCGACGCTTGGCGCATCGACGAGGTGCCGATCGGGGCAATCATCGAACGCGGCGGAGAGATTATCGCGGCGGCCCATAACGAAGTCGAACGCGCCAACGACCCAACCGCCCACGCCGAGATGCTGGCGATCACGCAAGCGGCGAAGAAGATCGGCGATTGGCGTCTCAACGAGTGCAACCTTTACGTCACCAAGGAGCCCTGCCCGATGTGCTCCGGTGCGACAATCATGAGCCGACTCAACCGCGTGGTCTATGCTTGGGGCGACCCCAAGATGGGCTGCATGGGCGGAGCGACCGAGCTCCACAGCCTCCCGAAACTCAACCACCGCGTTTCAGTGACCTCAGGCGTCCTCGAAGAACCCTGTCGCGAGATCCTCCAGGCCTACTTTAATATGAAGCGCGGCCGCGATTCTTCCGCCCCGGCTTGACCCCTGCGCCAAATCATCAACCTATCCCCATGCATCGACGCGACTTCATCAGCAAAGCCTCCCTCGCCGCCGCCGCGCTCGGCACCACTTCCCTCGCCGCCCAATCCTCTTCCACCAAAACCATGAGCTATACCCTCGCCCCCCTGCCCTATCCCCACGCTGCTCTCGAGCCGCACATCGACCAAGCGACCATGGAGATCCACCACGGTAAGCACCACAACGCTTACGTCACCAACGTGAACGCCGCCCTCGCCAAGGAAGCCGGCTTCGCCGCTCCGGCCGACGTCAACGCCCTCATCGCCGACCTCTCCAAGGTCCCTGAGTCCATCCGCACCGCCGTCCGCAACAACGCCGGTGGCCACGCTAACCACACCTTCTTCTGGAACATCATCTCCCCGAACGGCGGTGGCGAACCCGTCGGCGCCCTCGGCGAAGCCATCCAGAAGGCTTTCGGTGGCCTCGAAGGTGAGAAGGGTCTCAAGGCTGCCTTCAAGGCCGCCGCGACCACCCGCTTCGGTTCCGGCTGGGCCTGGCTCATCGTCAAGGCCGACAAGTCCCTCGCCGTGACCTCCACGCCGAACCAGGACAGCCCCCTCATGAAGGGCGTCGCCGA
>CAMDQP010000147.1 GCA_945906115.1 Opitutus sp. GAS368 | reverse complement strand
GTCGTCGGCGGAGCCGCCGGCGCCGACCCTGCCGCCGTGGCCTTCGATGCGGCCAAGGCCGGCGTCGCGCGCGGCGTGGACGTCGTCATCCTCGATACCGCGGGCCGCCTTCACACCAAGGCCCACCTTTTGGAAGAACTCCGCAAGGTTGTCCGCGTGACGGCTAAGGCCCACGCCGGCGCACCGCACGAGAAGTGGCTCGTCATCGACGGCTCGCTCGGTGCCAACTCGATTGAACAGGCTCGTATTTTCCATGAAGCCGTGGGCCTCACCGGCTTAATTGTGACCAAGCTCGACGGCACCGCCCGCGGCGGCGCGCTCGTCGCCGTGGTCCGCGAACTCGGCGTCCCAGTCCGCTTCATCGGCGTCGGTGAACAGCCGGCCGACCTCCAGCCTTTCGATGCGCGAGCCTATGCCCGCTCAATCGTCGGTCTGGCCGAGTGAGGTTGTCTTGCCAGCGAGGGCGCCTCGCCCCAGCGTGAACCCATGTCGGCCGAGACCGTTACCGTCGAACTAGGCCAACGCTCCTACCCTGTCCGCATCGGGGCCGGGATGCGCAAGGAAGCCTTGGCCATGGCTGAACGCCGCGTGGCCGCCGGCCAGAAGTGTGTCGCGATTACCTCGCCCGGCGTCGCGGTCGCCCAATCCGGCTTCGCCGCGGAACTCGCCCGCCTCATGCCCGTGCTCGCGACGGCTTCAGACGGCGAGACCGCCAAATCGGCCGCCGAACTCGCGCGCGTCTGGGATTTTCTCGCCGCCAACGGCGTAGCCCGTGATGGCGCCGTCTTCGCGCTCGGTGGTGGCGTTGTCGGCGACCTCGCCGGCTTCGCGGCCGCCTCCTACCAGCGCGGCGTCGATTTCACCCAAATCCCGACGACCTTGCTCGCGATGGTCGACAGCTCCGTCGGCGGCAAGACCGGTATCAATCTCACCGCAGGCAAGAACCTCGTGGGCAACTTCCACCAGCCTACGGCCGTCTTCGCCGATACCGACCTACTGGCCACCCTGCCGCCGCGCGAGTTCGCCGCGGGCATGGCTGAAGTCATCAAGCACGGCATCATCGCCGACGCCGATCTCTTCGGTATCCTGGAGCAGAACTCGCCGTTCGCTTGGAATCATCCGCTCCTCCCGCGCGTCATCCGCCGCTGCGTCGAGATCAAGGCCGGCATCGTCGCCGGCGACGAACGCGAGACCAGCGCCCAAGGCGGACGCGCACTCCTCAACCTCGGCCACACCTTCGGCCACGCCATCGAGGCCACCGCTGGCTACGGCACCTACCTGCATGGCGAAGCCGTCGCGATCGGTCTCGTGATGGCCGCGCGCCTTTCGGCCGAGCTCAAGCATTGCACCGCCGCCCAGGCCGAACAAGTCGAGGCCGTGCTGAAGTCGCACGCGCTACCCACCGCACTACGTACTCCGCTGCCACTCGAGCCCATGCTCGCCGCGATGCGTCGCGACAAGAAGGTCCGCGGCGGGAAGTTACGCTTCGTCTTACAGGACGGAATTGGCGCGGCCTGCACGTCGGATACTGTGCCGGAAGATGCCGCGATTCGCGCCCTCCTCGCCGGCGGCGCCGTCCGCTGAGTTCCGTCCGCTTGACCCTTCGCGTGGGTTGGCTTTGGATACGGTATGCCCCGCCTCCTCTGCGTCTGCCTGCTGACGGCCACCGTCATCCTGCGTGCCGCCGAAGCGCCTGAACCTGGCCAGACCACTTTCGGTCGTAATCAGTACATCGAGTATATCGCCGGCAGCCTGCCCTTCGTACTGTCGGCCGCACATGGCGGGCGCGATAAGCCCGAGGAACTTCCGGACCGCGTGAAAGGCACCTTCGCGTTCGACACTAATACGCAGGAGCTCGCCCGCGCCATCGACGACGAGTTCGTCGCGCGCACCGGCCAGCACCCACATGTAATCATCTGCCGAGTCGCCCGGCGCAAGATCGACTGCAATCGCGAGATCGTCGAAGGTGCGGCCGGCCATCCGCTGACCGAACAGACGTGGAAGGATTTCCAAGGCTTCATCCAGACCGCGCAGAAGGCCGTCGTCGCGAAGCACGGCAAGGGCTTCTACATCGACCTACACGGACATGGCCACGCCGATGCGCGGCTCGAACTGGGCTACGGGCATAACCGGAACGAGTTCGGCCTGCCGGACGCCGAGCTATGCAAGCCGGAGTTCATCAAGCAAGGCACGCTGCAGTTCTTCGCACTGAAGAATCCTTCCGCCTACCCGGCGCTCCTGCATGGACCGCAGAGTTTCGGCGCCCTGATGGAGAACGCCGGCTTCCCCTCCACACCGAGCCTCGGCAAGCCCGTCCCCGGCGAACCTTACTTCAACGGCGGCTACAACGTCCGCACCCACACCGCACCCGGCACCGGCTTCGCGGGGTTGCAGATCGAGAGCCACTCCAAGGGCGTGCGCGACACCGACGCCAGCCGGCGTAAGTTCGCGGCGGCCTTGGTCGACCAGCTCGCGGCCTACCTCGACGCCCAGATGGGCCTCAAGTTGCCGCTAAAGCCCAAGGCCAAATAGGCCTTACTGCTGAGGACCCACGGCCGGCTTAGCCGCACGCCAGTCACCCTTAAGCAGACGCTCGTCATTCTTCTCGTTGGCCGAGCGCACGCGATCTTCGAGCGACCCCTGGCCGGCCGCCTGACCCGAGACGGCCGCGGCGGCGGGCGTCTTCTCAGTGACGAACGAACGGTCGCCCAGCGGACTGGCACAGCCGGCGAGCAGGAGGAGGGAGAGCAAGGATAGGGTCTTCATGATAAGGTTATTTGGCTCGGCGCTTGGCGTCGATCTCGAGCCAGGCGCGCAGCGCGAGGGCGGACTTCCGCGCGCGTTCGCGGGCGGCGGCGAGGTCGTCGGCATCGGCGACCTCGGCCTTCGTGAACGAATAGAACTTCACTTTCGGTTCCGTACCGGAAGCGCGGACCGCGATGCGGCGGCCATCGGCCAGCTCGGCGAGAATAAACTCCTCGGGCGGCACGCGTTCGCCTTCAGCATCGAGCACCTTGTCGCGCTCGTAATCCGTGACGCGGACGACCTTGGAGCCGTCGATGACGGCCGGCGGCGCGGCGCGCCAGGAGGCAACGATGCGGCGGATGCACGCGGCGCCCTCAGCGCCTTCGAACGAAAGGTTTAGGAGATCCTCGTGGTGGGCTCCGTAGCTGAGGTGCAGCACGTCGAGAGCGTCGAGCAGCGTGCGACCGCGGGAGCGGAGCAGCGCGGCGAACTCGCAGAGCATGACCACCGTGGCGTTAGCATCCTTGTCGCGGACGGCGTCGTCCGCGAGGTAGCCGTAACTTTCCTCGGCACCGAGCAGGAAGAGCGTCGAGTGGCGGAGCGCGAGCGGGGCGCGCCGACGGAGCGGGAGTGCGGCGGCATCCGGGCCGGCGCCTTCGGCCAAGCGGCGGCTCCAATTTGCGAGCTTGCGGGCGATCCACTTAAAGCCGACAAGCGTCTCGACACAGCGGATGCCATGGCGGGCGCAGATTGCGGCGACCAGCGGCGTCGTCACCAGCGATTTCACCACGGCGGCGTTCGGCGAACCGGCTTCGGGCAGGATCCCGGCGTCCTTCA
>CAMDQP010000146.1 GCA_945906115.1 Opitutus sp. GAS368 | reverse complement strand
AGGAGCGTCTCGATGGCGAGGAGGGCTTCATCGCGGGTGATCGAGGCGGGGAGCGAAAGCGTGTAGACGCTGGCCGGGAGAGCCTGCGGGCGGAGGATGGATTTGCCGGTCCAGCGCTGCATCAGGTCGAGGACCTGGGCGATGGTCTCATCGCGCAGGATGACCGGACCGACTTGGTCGGAGCCGCTGAGGCCCGGGAGCGGAATGGCAGCGACGACGCCAGCGACCGGAGCCGGCGCGACGGCAGGCGCCGCGGCGGGCGCCGGAGCGGCCTGCGCGAAGCTCAAGGTCGGCGCCAAGGCGGCGACGATAAGCATGGCGAAAAGGGGCAGAGAGGCCCGACCTTTTCGTTGGGTCAAAGGAATGCTGTTCACTGGAATAAGGGGTATGACTTGGATAACACCAAACCACAGGAATAGTTCGACGAAAAATCCGTTTAAATGAGGTTATTTTGAGAGTTAACCCCATGAGGGATAAGGGGCCTACCTTATTTTAGTGAACAAGATTTCACCTTTTTCTTGTCAGGCACCCCAAAGATGACATATCAGTCACAAAAGACCCACTTTATCGATGCGCGAAGACCTCCCCGAATGGCTGGGCAAGCCCCCCCTCCGTGGAACCGACGAATGGAAAGTCTGGTTGGCCAAGTGGCGGCGCTATGCCAAAGCCGAGCTGCGGGACACGGCCGCAGACGACCCGGATTACGACTATGGCCTCCTGACCGTCGAGGAGCGCTGGCAGGTCGCCCTGAGATTGCAGGTCCAAGGCCAGATCGAAGCTGGCCGCCAGAACGGCCCCGTGCCGATGTCTTTGGTGCTCGGCCGGAAGGTCAGCGACCTTGACCACGCGGGCGTCGTCGCCTGGCAAGTCGGTCGGTCGGTCGTCTCGCCCATTCCGGACGAGGCCTTCACCCGCGCGCTCGAGTGGAGTAATCAGCGGGAGAACCCGCGGCGCCGGCGCATCTCGCACGGTATCCGCTATGGCTTCATCGCCGGCCTCGGCGGCGAGGCCGCCTCGCCCGCCTGGTCATCGCCTGACTACGTAGCCGCGTACGAAGCCGCTTGGGAACTCGGCAACGCCATCGCGATCGAAGGCGACCCACGGGGATAAGTTGCGGAAGGCCCGCGGCCGGGCAGAGTGTCTTTCTCATAAGAAACTAAATGGAAACCTTCGTCCAAATCAGTCTCCTCCTCGCGGTACTCGGTGTCCTCGCGTACCTCGCCTTCTTCAAATCCACCGGCGCGACGGTCGGTGACAACGGCAGCGAGCTACTCATCGCCGACCTGCGCCGTCAGCTCGGCGAAGCGAACGCCACCGCCGAACGCGAGCGGAACGCCAAGTCCGACGCTCTGTCGCGCGCTTCCGGCGCCGAGTCCGCCCGCAATGCCGCAGCCCAGCAGCTCACCGAAGCCCTGCAGACGCACGGGCGCGCCATCGAGCAGCTGCGCACCGACAACGCCAAGGCCCAAGCCGAAGCCGAAGCCCGCTACAACAAGGCGCTGGCCGACCTCCGCATCACTTTCGAAAAGACCAGCACCGACGTCCTCAAGGGCATGACACCAGATGTCACCAAGGAAGTCGCCAGTCAGGTCTCGCCGCTCATCGCGCAGATCAACACCGCGCTGGGTAATTATCGCCAGACCATGCAGCAGAGCCTGGAGAGCCAAGGCGACGCCCTGACCCAGGTCCGCGAGCAGATGAAGACCATCAGCGAGACGACGGCCGCCCTGGCCACCAGCACGACGGACTTCACTTCCGTGCTGAAGTCCTCGCAGCACCGCGGCAAGTGGGGCGAGCAGACCCTCCGCAACGTCGTGGAAGCGGCCGGACTCAGCCCGCACTGCGACTTCGCCGAGCAGGTCTCGCAGGATGACGCCCGCCCTGACCTCATCGTGAAACTCCCCGGTGACCGTTGCATCATCATCGACTCCAAGGTGCCGGAATTCGACGTCGCCATTGCCGACCAGGCCGCGCCCAACCGCCGCGAGCTCGTTGCCGCCCATGCCGCCAAGCTGCGCAAGACCATCCGCGACCTCGCCGCCAAGAATTACCCAGCGGCCATGGAAAAGCAGGACGTGACACCTTTCGACAAGGTCGTCCTCTTCCTGCCAGCCGAATCCCTCCTCAGCACTGCGCTGGAAGGCGACAACGACCTCATCCTCGCCGCCGCGCGCGAAGGCATTCTGATTGCCACGCCGGCGACCCTCATGAGCTTCCTTGCGGCGATCAACCTCGCCTGGCAGCAGCACGCCCAAGCTGAGAACGCCGGCAAAATCGCCGCCGAAGCCACGGAGCTTTTCGACCGCCTCGTGAAGTTCGCCGAACATTTCACCAAGGTCCGCAAAGGCCTGCTCGCCGCCTCGGAAAGCCTCGACGCGGCCATCGGTAGTTACGAGACGCGCATCCGCCCCCAAGGCGAACGTGTGCGCGAACTTGGCGGAGCCGCCAGCCGCGAAGAGTTGGACGAGATCCGACCGGTCAACGCGAGCATCCGGCGCCTCGAGAATTCGGCGGAGTAAGCGGAGTCCTGCTGGTGGAGCCGATGAGGTTCGAACTCACGGCCTCGTCATTGCGAACGACGCGCTCTACCAACTGAGCTACGGCCCCAAACAGCAGGAGGGTTAGGGAAGCCGCCCCCACTGGGTCGGTCAAGGTTTAGATACCTGTCGCCTTGCTTCGGCGTGGTTTAGACCTAAGTTCATCAGTCCTCATCACCATGCGCGTAGCCAAAGAAACCGTCGTCGCCATCGAATACACCCTGAAGGACGACCAGGGCAACATCATCGACGCCTCCGGCGATCGCGGCCCGATGGAGTATCTCCACGGCGCCCAGAACATCATCCCGGGCCTCGAGCAGGGCGTCGACGGCCTTGTCGCCGGCGACACCAAGAGCGTCCTCGTCCCGCCGCAGCTCGGCTACGGCGAATACAGCGAGAAACTCCTCCAGCTGGTCCCGCTCAACGCCTTCGGCGCCAACACGCCGCAGATCGGCATGCGTTTCCACGCTGAGACCAACCTGGGCATGCGCGTCCTCACGATCAAGAAGATCGAAGGCGAAGAAGTCACCCTCGACGGCAACCATGAGCTCGCCGGCAAGACCCTGCATTTTGATATCAAGGTCGTGTCCGTCCGCGCGGCCGAACTCACCGAACTCTCCCACGGCCACCCGCACCAGTCGGGCGGTTGCTGTGGCGGCGGCGGATGTGGTTCCGGCGAAGCTTCCTCCGAAGGCGGTTGCTGCTCCACTGGCGAAGCCTCCGAAGGTGGCTGCGGTTCCACTGAAGAAGGCGCGTCGGCCGGCGGTTGCTGCTCCACCGAACAGCCCGTCGCCCAGAAGCAAGGCGGCTGCGGTTCCGGCGGCTGCGGTTGCTCGGCCTGAACCCGGCTTCATCGCCTAACCCAATGACCCCGGAAAGCCGGGGTCTTTTTATTGCCCAAGGTGGCGGAGGCGGCAGGCTGACGTCACCCCGCGCATGCATTCTGCCCCTATCCATGCCCGCGACCTGACGCCGGGGCAGACGCGTGTCTCGATCGCGATCATTGCGGTGCTGTTCTTCATCTTCGGCTTCGTGTCCTGGGTGAACGCGATCCTCATCCCCT
>CAMDQP010000145.1 GCA_945906115.1 Opitutus sp. GAS368 | reverse complement strand
GCCTTGAGGATGAGGCTCGGGTTGGTCGTGGCGTCCAGAGGCTTGAAGGCCTTCATGGCGGCGAAGTCGCCGGTGTCGGCGACGACCTTGGTATGTTGGCGAAGCTGTTCGAGTGCGTTCATGAGTGAAGGGTTCGGAGCGTGTTAAAGGGGGCGGGCTTGTCCAGCCCGACCCGAAAAAACGGGTGTCCGCCTGCCGTCTAGGCATCTCTCGCTTGTTTCGGAGGGCAGGGTGGTGCAAATTGCCCCATGCGAATCAAGGTCAAGCAGGCGCTCGCCGCCGAGCAGCCGCTCAAGGGTATCACGGTTTCTGGATGGGTCCGTACCCGTCGCGACGCCAAGGACTTCTCTTTCGTCGAGATCAACGATGGTTCCTGCTTCAAGAACCTCCAGGTGGTGGTGGACGCCACGGCTCCGGGCGCGGAACACCTTAAGGAGGCGCTGACCGGCTCTTCGGTCAGCGTGGAAGGAGAATTGGTACCATCACCAGCGAAGGGCCAGAAGTGGGAGCTCAAGGCCACGGCCTTTCGATTGCTGGGTCGGGCCGACGAGACTTTCCCGCTCCAGAAGAAAGGGCATACTGTCGAATTCCTGCGCACAATCCCACACCTGCGCGCCCGGACCAATCGCCTCGGCTCGATGATGCGCGTGCGCAGTCGCATGGCCATTGCGGTCCATGATTTCTTCCAGCAGCGCGGTTTCGCCTATGTCCATACGCCGATTGTGACGGCCAGCGATTGCGAGGGTGCCGGTGAGCTTTTCCGCGTCACGACCCTCGACCCGGCCGCGCCGCCGAAGACGCCCGAGGGCAAGGTTGACTGGTCGGCCGATTTCTTTGCGAAGCAGTCGTACCTCACCGTGTCAGGTCAGCTCGAAGGCGAGACCCTGGCTTGCGCCTTGGGTGATGTCTATACCTTCGGGCCGACTTTCCGGGCGGAGAATTCGCACACCAGTCGCCACGCCAGCGAGTTCTGGATGATCGAACCCGAGATGGCTTTCTGTGACCTCGAGGGCGACATGCGCTGCGCCGAGGAACTCGTAAAATATCTAGTAAAGACGGCCCTGGAACAGTGTTCGGATGAGCTCGAATTCTTTAATGCCTACGTCGATAAAGGCCTGTTGGAGCGGCTGCGTTTCGTCGCCGAACGCCCGTTTGCGCGCGTCACCTACACGGAGGCCGTGGAGCTTCTGCTGAAGTCTGGACGTAAATTCGAGTATCCCGTCGTCTGGGGAGAGAACCTCCAGTCCGAACATGAACGCTATCTCACCGAGGAGCATTTCAAATGCCCGGTGACCGTCTACGACTACCCTAAATCCGCGAAGCCTTTCTACATGCGCCAGAACGACGACGGTAAGACCGTCGCCGCGATGGATGTCCTTGTGCCGGGCGTCGGCGAGATCGTGGGCGGCAGCCAGCGCGAAGAGCGTCTGGATCGCCTCGTGGCAGCGATGCAGGCGCATGGCCTGGATCTAGCCAGCTACGGATGGTATATCGACACGCGACGCTTTGGGTCCGTGCCGCATGCCGGCTTCGGTCTCGGCTTCGAGCGTCTGCTAATGTTCGTCACCGGTGAAGGCAACATCCGTGACGTGATCGCGTATCCGCGCACGCCCGGACACGCCTGAGGCGGTTTATCGCGGGCGGGTCAGGTCGAGCAACGCGCGGGCGGTGGCGCAGTTGTGTCGCACCATCTGCTGGCTGGGCGTCGCTGCCTTCGCGTCCTTGGCCGCCGCGTGTGGCGCGGGCGTCGCGGTGAAGACCGGCGACGTCGAGGCCACCATGCCGACGGCATTACCATAGGGGTCAATGATCGGGCCGCCGCTGGAGCCGCGGGCGTAGTCGGCCGTGATTTGCATAAAGACCGCACCGTTCCGCTCCGCTTCGTTCATCTTGAAATAGCGCGTGATGATTCCCTCGGAGATACAGCCGAAGGTGTTGGCTGGGTGGCTATAGCAACGGATCGGCGTCCCGGCGGGCGCGTCGTCACGTAAGGGCAGGAAGGCGAGGCCCTTCGCATCGATGCGGAGGAGGGCGACATCGTGGGCCTTGTTGGCGGCGAGTACTTCGACGACCGGGAAGAATTGTCCGTCGGAAGTAAGTACGCCCATCGCTTCGCCAGTCGCGCCCGCGGCCACGTGGTGGTTGGTGGCGATGACGCCGTCCGCGGTGATCGCGAAGCCGCTCGCCAAGGTGTTGTGCCATTTGGTGCATTTGTCGCATTTGTAGGCAGAGCCGATGAGCACGGAGGCTTGGGCTCCGCGGCGATAGATGTCCGCGGCATCGAGCGGCGTTCCGGAGAGCTGCTTGGAGGAAAGACGAACGGCATCGGTGTGGGTGCGTTTGCATTGTTCGAGCCGGTCTTCGCGCCTGAGGGGGCCATCGCCTTTTTCCGCCAGGGCTGAGGTCGCTGCTTCGAGCTTCTGAAATATTTGACGATCGTCGACGGCGCTATCGACGTCGGCACCGGGGATTAACGAGGCTCCGGCGATGAAAGCTGCGAGTAGCGTGGGGAGAAGCATGCGGTCATTGAAGCCAACGTACGCATTCTGACGAGTCTATCGGTGCGTATCCGTACAGAACATACGCGGGGGCGGAGACGGCGGGTTGGCCGGGGCGGACGGAGGGTGGGCCGAGCTAGGGTGGGGCATTCAGGCCAGCAGGAAGGGGGTCCAGACGGCCAGTTTAGGGCAGCCGGACGCGCAAAATTGGCACCAATCTGACGTAACCGATAGTTAAAAAAATGTAAAAATAGAATAAACTCACCATAAGTGACTGACAATCAACACACTCCTGGATGTGTGCCTCGTGTGAAAAAATGAAAAAATCGTCTTGAATCAGACGGCCGGATTCTCCAATCTGGAACTTCCCTTCTCTGACAGAAGGCTGTTCCTTGGATGTTTCGGTGATCGAGACCGCTCCGCGCTTCAAAACGCAGAAACTCGAAAAAAGACGTTGACCAATACCTCGACGCCTTCACCGTCCGCCCTCCCTCCCCTAAACAGGAGGTCCCTTTCGGTTCTTTGAGAGTTCATTTTTTGTGCGACAATACGGCCTATCGTATTAGTCAAACCTTACACCTGGTGAACCCGGCGATAACTAATCGCGGGTTCTACCAAAATTAGAAAACGCGAATATTTATCACCGGCGTATTCACTAGGAACTGAGATAATAATAAATAGTTCGGATCCCAGGATCCGAACCTTCAAACGCCTGCTTCGGCAGGATTTTTGGAGAGTTTGATCCTGGCTCAGAGTGAACGCTGGCGGCGTGGTTAAGACATGCAAGTCGAGCGATTTTTGTAGCAATACAAAGAGAGCGGCAAACGGGTGCGTAACACGTGAGCAATCTGCCCTTAAGACCGGAATAGCCCAGGGAAACTTGGATTAATACCGGATGTGGAGGAGTCAGGCATCTGACTTCTTCCAAAGCTTGTAATGGCGCTTAAGGAGGAGCTCGCGGCCTATCAGCTAGTTGGCGAGGTAACGGCTCACCAAGGCTAAGACGGGTAACTGGTCTGAGAGGATGATCAGTCACACTGGAACTGAGACACGGTCCAGACACCTACGGGTGGCAGCAGTTTCGAATCGTTCACAATGGGGGCAAC
>CAMDQP010000144.1 GCA_945906115.1 Opitutus sp. GAS368 | reverse complement strand
GGCAAACTCAACGGCGGCGGCCACATGCTCGCGGCTGGCTTTAACATGCAGGGCTGCCGGTTACCGCAGGACCGCGAGAAGATCCTCGGCATCGTCATCGCCCATTATCGCGAATACTCGGCGAAATGAGCGAACCCGCCGCCGAACCCGCGGGTGTGCTGCTCGTCGACAAGCCGCAGGGCATTACCTCACACGACGTCGTGGATAGCGTGCGCCGACTCTATCGTACAAGCCGCGTCGGCCATGCCGGCACGCTCGACCCGATGGCCACCGGCCTGCTCATCGTGCTCGTCGGCCGAGCGACCAAGGCCTCGGAGCAGCTGATGGCCCAGGACAAGGAATACCTCGGCGAAGCCACGCTCGGAATCGTTACCGACACCCAAGACGCCGAAGGCGAGACAATGGAGACCAACCCCGTCCCAGAAATTTCAGAAGCCCAGGTGCGCGCAGCCCTCGCCTCCATGCTGGGCGACCAGTTCCAAATCCCGCCAATGCATTCGGCGAAGAAGATCGGCGGCCAGAAGCTTTACGACCTCGCACGCAAGGGTATCGAAGTCGTCCGCGAGCCCCGCGCCATCACCCTTTCTGAATTCGAACTGATTTCGTGGCAGAGCCCCAAGATCAACTTCCGCGTCCGCTGCACCAAGGGCACCTATGTGCGCACGCTCGCACTTGACCTCGGCCGCAAGCTTGGGCCCGGAGCCCACCTCTCGATGCTCCGTCGCACCCGCTCCGGCCAGCTCGACCTTTCCCGCGGCCACACGCTTCCGCAGCTCGGCGCGATGAACGACGACCAGCTCGTCGCGGCCCTCGTGCCCGTGAGCGAAGCCGCCCCCGCCGCATGACAACGCTCCATCTCGCCATCGGTGCCTTTGACGGCGTGCACCTCGGCCACCGCGCCGTCCTACACTCCGCCCGCGAAGCCGCCCGGGCCGACGGGGGTATCGTTGGCGTGCTCACCTACGATCCGCACCCGAGCAAGGTGCTACGCCCGGAATCCTCCGTGCCGCTGATCTTCACGCGCGCCCAGAAGGACGAACGGCTGACGGAAGCCGGCGCGCAGTTGATCCATCACGAGAAGTTCGACCGCACGCATGCTGGCATCGAGGCGGCGGATTTCCCGAAGTGGCTGAAGAAGACGTTCCCGCATCTGAAGTCGCTCCACGTCGGTTCCAATTTCCAATACGGCCGCGGACGCGCCGGCAACGGCGAGACGCTCATCACGCACGCTGCCGCCGAAGAGCTTGACGTGAAGCTCGTCGCAGCCGTGCACCTAGGTGACGAGACGGTCAGCAGCTCGCGTATCCGCCAGTGCCTCGCGGCCGGCGAACTCGACCTCGCGAACGCGATGTTGCTCCGACCCTATGAAGCCGAAGGTACGATCATCAGCGGACGGCGGCTGGGGCGAACCATCGGCTTCCCGACGGTCAACCTCGCCTGGGAACCCGAGCTCAAGCCCGCCTACGGCGTCTACGCCGTCGAAGTCATCTTCAAAGGAGAAGCTCTGCCGGCCGTCGCGAACTACGGGCAGCGTCCCACCGTCGAAAGCGGCCCCGTCGCTCCCTTGCTCGAAGCCCACATCCTCCGCGGACCGGCGCCGTCCACTGGCGACGCCTTGCGTGTCCGCTGGATTCGACGACTCCGCACTGAACAGAAATTTGCCGACCTCTCTGCCCTGCAGGCACAGATTGCAAAGGATTCCGCGCAAGCCAAGCTGGTGCTTGGTCTACTCAGTTAGTTTCGACCAACTGGGCGAACTTCTGGATGATGCCGCCAAAGGCGCCGTTCGAGAAGAAGATGACGCAGCGTGGGGATTTGTCCGACTTCACAAGAGTGGTGAGTTCGGCGAGCAAGGCGTCGTTGGAAGCCGGCGCGAAGCCTTTCTTACCGGCGGCCGTGATGGCGGCGGCAACGCCTTCGCTGTCGAAGCGTTCTTCGCCCAGCTTGTCGGCGCGGTGAGGCGGAGCCAGGAAGGCGACATCGGCCTTCTTCAGCGCCTCGCGGAAGGCATCCTGCATCACCTTGCGGGCGGCAGTATTGCTCCGCGGTTCAAAGCAGGCCACGAGGCGGTGCTGCGGGTAACGGGCGCGCAGGGATTCGATTGTCAGGTCGAGGGCCGTCGGGTGATGACCGAAATCTTCGATGACCGTCAGGTCAGCGCGATCGACGAGCACCTGCTGGCGGCGCTGGACGCCTTGGAACTTATCCAATGAATCGAGCTTCAGCTTGGTCGGATCCTTAACGTCGACCAGCAAGCCCGCGGAGACGGCGGCCATCGCCGCATTGCGCGCATTGAAGAGACCAGGTAGGGCCCACTTCACCCTGCCCCACTCCTGGCCCTTCCAAAGCAACGTGAAGGACGAGCCCGTCGATGATTCCTGGAAATCGGCGATGACCGCATCATTTCCGCTGCCGGTGCCCACGCGGACGACCGGAGCCCAGGTGACGTTCTTCACCAGACCGAGGACGCTGGCGTCGTCGCCATTGGCGACGATTATGCCGTCGCGAGGGACGATACGGATGACATGCGCAAACGTGCGGAGTACGTCGTCGAGGTCGCGAAAGATATCGGCGTGGTCGAACTCGCAGTTATTGATCGCGAGCACGTGCGGCAGGTACTGGATGAACTTACTGCGCTTGTCGAAAAAGGCCGTGTCGTATTCGTCGCCCTCGATGACGAAGGGGCCACCCTGCTTACCGGGGTGCGAAGAATCAGGAAGGTCGCGCGGGACGCCGCCGACGAGCCAGCCCGGCTCGGTGCCGTTAGCCTTGAGCAGGACCGCAGCCATACAGGTCGTCGTGGTCTTGCCGTGAGTGCCAGCCACGACGACGTTGCGGCGATCGTTAAGCAAACGGGTACGGAGTAGTTCGGGGAGAGAGACGTAAGCTTGGGTGCGGACTTCGAGGAGCCACTCCACTTCGGGATGGCCGCGGGAAGCGACGTTGCCGACGACGACCAAATCCGGCTTCAGCTGGGCAAGGCGTTCGGCCGACCAGCCTTCCAGGATGTCGACGCCGGCGCCACGGAGGTGGTCGGACATCGGCGGGTAGACGCCCGTGTCGGAACCCATGACATCATGACCTAGGGCGCGCATCAGCAAAGCGGCGTTACCCATCGCCGTACCGCAGATGCCCATGAAATAAATGCGCATGGGGCAGATAAAAGCCTGCGGGGAGCCAAGGGCGAGAAACTTAGACGGGGCGACCACCCTAAACAGGAGGACCCCGGTCGCCTTGCGGCGGCCGGGGTCCAGTACCAACCTTTAACTATGCTAGCTTGGCTTTCGTTGTCCGTTACCTGACTGACGGTCCGTTATCTTCGCTGTCTGACTGGCTTTCCGTCTGTTTTCACCGACTTCCGGCCATACTGACTTCGACTTTCACCGACTTAGCCGTCCTCACTGACAACCGGCCGGTACCGCACCGTCCTTACGCCGCACGTCCCAGATTGCCTAGGTCTGTCGGATGCGGATGATTCCTTTTTTCCTTATCCAGGCGATGGCGGCGGCGAAGCTGGCGGTCGACCTTATCGACCAAAATATCGATGGACTTGTACAAATCATCGGAATCCTCCCGGACGACGATGTCAGGGCCGGGCAGTTCCAGATGAATCTG
>CAMDQP010000143.1 GCA_945906115.1 Opitutus sp. GAS368 | reverse complement strand
GTCTGCGCTGAGCTCGGTCTGAAGGTCTAAGACGACGCTTTTTAGGGCTTGGACACCTAGGGTAATACCCCTAGTAATTGTTCATGAGGTTTACCCCAACCTTGGTCCTACTGCTGTGCGCAACCTTGTTCGCCGCCCGGCCCAATGTGGTGTATATCATGTGCGACGACATGGGTTGGGCTGATCCTGGTTGCTACGGCTCGACCCAGAACGTGACGCCGAACATCGATCGCCTGGCTAAAGAAGGCCTGCGTTTCTCCAGTTTCTACGCCACGCAGGCCGTGTGCACGTCATCCCGCACTGCGCTGATGACCGGTTGTTATCCTAATCGTCTCGGCTTGGGCGGCACCGCGCTCGGGCCTAACGCGAAGACCGGACTCAGCAATGATGAGCAGACGCTCGGCACCTTGCTGCGTGACGTTGGCTATCGGACCAGTGTGGTCGGTAAGTGGCATCTGGGCGACGCGCCGAAATTCCTCCCTTCTAAGCACGGCTTCGACGATTCGATGATCCTGCCGTATTCGAACGACATGTGGCCGCTGGGCTACGCTGTCGGCGATGAAACCCGGCGGAAGATGTATCCCGAGTTGCCGCGTTATGTGAACGACCATCCGATGGGCTTTGTCCGCGATTGGTCGGACATGGACGCGTTGACCTCGATGCAAGGCCTGCGTGCGGTTAACTTCATCCGTGAGAGCGCCGGTAAGGACAAGCCCTTCTTCCTCTACCTCGCGACCTCGATGCCGCACACCCCGCTCGGTGCTTCGTCTGATTTCAAGGGCAAGGGTGTCACGCCTTATGCGGATACGATGGCCGACATCGATCGCACCGTCGGTGCCGTGTTGAAGGCGCTTAAGGACAAGGGTGTCGATAAGAACACCATCGTAGTCTTAACAAGCGACAACGGCCCGTGGTTGAACTTTGGACGCCATGCCGGTTCGGCTGGTCCGTTTCGTGAAGGCAAGGGTACGACTTTCGAAGGCGGCGTTCGCGTACCGTTCATCGTTCGCTGGCCGGGCGTTGTGAAGCCCGACACGCGCACGGATGCGCTCGCCGCTAATATCGATGTCGTCCCGACAATCGTCGAAGCCTGTGCCGCCGATAAGCCGAAGCACGAGATCGACGGCCTGTCTTTCCTTCCGTTACTCAAGGGCGAAAAGACCACGGCCCGCGAAGCCTTCACTTATTATTACGGCGATCGCCTCGAAGCCGTCCGTAAGGGTAAGTGGAAGCTCCATCTGCCTCATGCGTATCGAAGCTACGTCGATATGGTGCCCGCCTCCAAGGACGGCCTACCGGCCACGACGCACCAGCGTCAGATCGGTCTTTCGCTCTACGACCTCGAAGCTGATCAGGGTGAGACCAACGACGTCGCCGCCGCCCATCCTGAGGTCGTGAAGGAACTGCAGGAACTCGCCGCCTCGGAGCGCAAGAAGCTCGATGCCGGTAAGCGCCCCGTCGGTCGCCTCTGATCAGACGAGTCCGGCGATACCGGCGACGCGCCAGGCCATCACGCCGAAGCCGACGATCGCTACCGCGAGGCAAAGGGTGCGTCGCACCTTGGTCTCCGTCAGGCCGGTGCGGAGGATGGTCCAGAGAAACGCGGCCGACATCAGGATGACCGCTATCTGGGCAAGTTCGACGCCGACATTGAAGCCGATGAGGATGCGAACGATACTGCCGTTATCCCAATCCTGCAGGCGATCCGAGACCGCGGCGGCGAAGCCGAGGCCGTGGACCAAGCCGAAGACGGCCGGGACGACGAGCATCTGGCGATTGGTCGCGGTGCCGCGATAGGCCATCAGTCCGCCGAGGCCAATCGTGAGCGCAATGAAGGGCTCGATCCAAGCACCCGGGTTGCCGACCCAGCCGAGCGCGACCGCGCTGAGCGTGATACTATGTCCGAGCGTGAACACGAGGGAGCGGCCGAGGGCCTGCCGGAGAGAGGCCGCACCGAGGAACATCGCCAACATGAACAGACAATGATCCCAGCCGTCGGGTAGCACGTGGCCGAAGCCGTCGGCCAGCAGCGCGACGATTGTCTGGTTGTCGGTCGCAACCGAGTCGTCGCCGATCTGAAATTCGCCAGGTTCGTTCTTCGACACCGCCATGACCGTCTGGAATTCCATGCCCTTACGGAGATTCGTGAAGACTGTGCCCAGGGCGTCGGGGAAAAGCAGCACGAGTTTCTGCGTGCCGACCGGTACCGTCGCCGTGCACTTCACGTTCATCATCACGGGATACCGATCGGCTTCGCCTTGGCTCGCGGAGAGGGTGGAGATCTGCTCGGCGGACGGAAACGACACGAGTGTCCAAGCGACGGGCTTGCCGTCCGCCTCCAGACGAAGGCCGGCGAGGAACTGTTGGCGGCCCGTTGCCACGGCCACGGCCAGACGCCCGGGCGTATACATGAGCGCATCGAGTTCCTTGATCGAGGCATCTTTCGACGTCTGGCCCACGAGGAACGACGGAACGTCGAACTTCACCGTCAGCGCAAAGGAGCTGCGCTCATCGATGACGCCGATGGCGGAGGCTTCCTTCCACTCCGGGTGGGCCCAGAGAAGTGTCGGCAGGAGGGCCGTAAGCCAGAGCAGGAAGACTCGCCGCATGGGGAGTGAGTACGACGGGACGTCGTCGCGTTCCAATCAAAACCGCTTACTTGGCTCCTTCTTCGCGGCGGGGCGGGCGTTGCTCTTCCTTACTGTCGCTGGCTCCGGCCGGACGGGTGTAGAGCACGGTGAGGTCGGCGGCGGCGAGAATCTTGCCCTTCATTGCAGCGAGGAGGGGGTCGACGGTGATCGGGCTTTCGGCATTAGTCAGGTCAGGCTTGGCGGAAAGGGCGAAAAGGGTGAGGACATATTTCTTTTCGCCCGGACCTTTGGAATGGGGCGACGCGTACTCGACGCGATGATGAACGGTGCTGATGCCCATCTTGCCGAAGTCGGTAGCGTTCTTGGTGACGCTCGTGGTTTTCGGGTCGATGTCATGCATGAGCCAGTAGATCTTCGTCTTACCTTCCGGGTCGAGGTGGTGCATGATGAGTACCAGGCTCTGGGTGCCTTTCGGGACGCCGGTCCAAGCGAGAGGCGGGCTGGCGCTGGCGCCATCGCCGGTGAATTCAACGGGTAGTTTCTCGCCGTCCTTTACCGCGGGGCTCGTGAGTTTGAATGTGCTATTATTTTCGGCTGGCTTTGCGGCGGCGACAATGTCGACAGAGCCGGCCGGCGGGCCGCCTTTCCCTTTCCCCTTCTTGCCTTCAGCGGGAGCGCCGAAACCGAGCGTTGTTCCGCAAGAGAGAACGAGTAGCATGAGTGCTAGGGGGCGGAGTGATGGGAGGGTCATGTTCTTGAGATTCTAGCAGAGGGAGGCTTAAGGGCCGATGAAGGGATTACTTTTTCCCTTTCCCCTTGGCGCCTTTTCCCGCGCCTTTCCCTGCGCCCCCGGCAGGCGCCGCGGGTAGGTCCAACTTCAAGGCATCCAGCTTCGCACCTAGTTTGGCAGCGAGCTCGGGTTGGGAGGCAAGTAAGTCCTTACTCTCACCGAGGTCGGTCCGGAGGTTATACAAGCTCCGCTTTCCGTCGCTCGTCTCGATGATCTTCCACTCGCCATCGAAGAAGGCGAT
>CAMDQP010000142.1 GCA_945906115.1 Opitutus sp. GAS368 | reverse complement strand
TCAAAACGGGTGACACGCGAAATCCCAGAACGACCCTTGATGAGGGCGTCCCAGAAGGTCGCGTTATCGTGACCGAGGGCTGTCACCGAGCCGATGCCCGTGACGACTACCCGGCGAGAATTGCGGTCGGAGCTCAAGGGGGCGGGCCTACGAGGAAAGCCCGGTCTGCTTACTTGGTGGCGTGGGCCTTGATGTGCTCGATGGCATCACCAAGGGTCTTGATACCGGCAGCCTTATCTTCCGGGATCGTGAGGCCGAACTCGTCTTCGAAAGCCATGATGATCTCGACGAGGTCAAGGGAGTCAGCCTTCAGGTCGCCCTGGAAGCTGGCCGTGGGGGTCAGCTGGTCAGGGGTGACGGAGAGTTGCTTGACGATGATGTCCTTGACGCGCTGTTCGATGTTTTCGGGCATAATAAATGGGTGTTTTGTTAGGTTTTGGGGTGTCAGATAGCCATACCTCCGTCAACCGAAAAGACCTGACCCGTGATGTAGCCCCCCTCTTCGGAGGCCAGATAATCGACCATGGCGGCGATGTCATTGACGGAGCCAAATCGACCCAGAGGAATGACCCCGAGGATCCTCTGCTTCACCTCTTCGGAAAGCTCGCCGGTCATGTCGGTAGTGATGAAGCCGGGAGCGACGGCGTTGGCGGTGATCGCGCGGCCGGAGAGTTCGCGGGCGAGCGTCATGGTGAGACCGTGGAGGCCGGCCTTGGCGGCGGCGTAGTTGGCCTGACCGGCGTTGCCCTGCACGCCCGTGACGGAGGAGATGCTGATGATGCGACCCCAGCGCTTCTTGGTCATCGGGCGCACGAGGCCCTTAGTCCAATAGAACGCCGAGGAAAGATTGGTGGAGATCACGTCATTCCAATCCTGATCCGACATCGCCATGACAAGTTTGTCGCGGGTGATGCCGGCGTTGTTGACGAGGATTTCGACGGCGCCGAATTCAGCGTTGATCTGCTCGCACGCCTTGGCGACCGCGGCGGCGTCGGAGACGTCGACCTGGAAGGCTTTGGCCTTCTGACCCTTGGCGATAATATCGTTGGCCACCTGCACACAGGTCTCGGACTTCGAGACGCAAAGGACGGTGTGACCATGGGAAGCGAGCCGTTCCGCGATGGCCTTGCCGATGCCGCGACCGGCTCCGGTGACGAGGGCGACGCGAGGAGAGTGCGTGAGATGCATCGGGCTTTTTTGTGCAAGGAAAACACCCTTCTGGCAAGTGGCTAATGCCCCGCCGAAAGCACCCTGCCCCGCTCTCGGTGCTCAATACACGTCGCGCTGGTAGCGGCCGTCTTTCTTGAACTGCTTCACCCAGTCCACGGCGGCTTCGGGCGTCATCCCGCCCTGCTCGGCCACGATGGCGTGGAGCGCCGCATCGACGTCCTTAGCCATGCGCTTGGCATCGCCACAGACGTAGAAATAAGCGCCCTGCTGGATCCACTTCCAGAGCTCGACGGCGTTCTCGCGCATGCGGTCCTGCACGTAGACCTTGGCGACTTGGTCACGCGAGAAGGCGGTGTCGAGACGCGTCAGCACGCCAGACTGGAGATATTCCGCCCACTCGTCGGCGTAGAGGAAGTCATGGTCCTTGCGCTGCTCGCCGAAGAAGAGCCAGTTCGGGCCCTTGGCGCCGCGGGTGGCGCGATCCATGACGAAGCTACGGAACGGGGCGACGCCGGTGCCTGGGCCGACCATGATGACCGGGATGTTATCGTCGGCCGGGAGACCAAAGTGCGAAACGGCGACGAAGACGGGGAGATCCGGTTCATTCATCCGCGCACGGTCGGCGAGGTAGCTCGAGCAGACGCCTTCGCGTGGGTGGCCGTTGGTCTCATAACGGACGACGGCCACAGTGAGATGGATTTCCTGCGGATACTTCGAAGGAGCGGAGGAGATCGAGTATAGGCGCGGCATGAGCTTGCGCATCAGTTCGATGACTTCTTGGGCGGACGGACGGGCGGACGGATGCTCCAGGAAGAGATCGAGAAACTCGCGTTGCTCCATCCAGGCTTTCTTCTTCTCGGGGTCGGCTTCGCCGATGGCGGCGGCGAGGCGGGCCTTATCGCCGTCATCGGTCGCACGGTCGTGCAGAAGCTGGGCGAACTTATAGGTCGGGCCGTTGAGGGCCAGACGGGTCGAAAGGGCCTGACGGAGGGCGATCGGGGCGACGTCCTTCGGGATGGTCACTTGCTCGTCACCCGTGAAACCAGCGGCCTGCAGCAAGGCGGCCACGGCGACCGGGTTGTTGGTCGGGAAGACACCGAGGCTATCCCCGCACTTGTAGGTCAGGCCACTGCCGGCGAGGGAGACCGAGTAATGCTGGGTATCCTTCTGGCTGGCCGGAGAACTCAGGCGACGTCGATCGACGAGGCGAGCCGGGAAAGGGTGATTCTTGTCGTAAGGAGCGGACATGAAAGTAACCCGCAGGATGCCGAGCGGGGTACTGATGCAAACCTCTTTTAGGCGAATCCTTACTTCCAGACCTTGACCCAGTCGATATCGACGTCGTCCGGGAGCTGCTTGACGTTCAGTTTCGGGCGCTCCTCTTCAAGGACACGATGGCTCAACGAGAGGCTCATCGGCCTAGTGAAATCCTTGCGCTCGAGTTTATGCATCACCTTGCCATCCATGTACCAGGTAAAGCCCTTCTCAGTCCAAAGGATGCCGTAGGTGTGGAATTTCTTGGAGACGTCTCCCGCCTTCTGGGCAGGAATCGTCTTGTCGGGGCGGAAATCCTGCTGACCAGACTCGAGCGTGGCACGGGCCCACGGGTTGACGCGATCCTTGCCCGAGGCATGTAAGGAGACCGAGATGCTCGGTGGCGTCTTGTCGTCATCGGTGGCGAGGCGGAAAATCCCCGAGTGGCCATCGAGGGCGTTCATGCGCATCGAGGCCTCGAAGTAGCCGAACTGCTGGCTGAATTTGCCGCGCGAACTGACGGAGTTGGTCTGAATCATGTCGTCACCCATCTTGAGGCCGATACGCAGGGCGTTTTCTTTCCCCACTTTGACGAAGGTGAAAAGATCGCTGCCACCAGTGACGCGCCACTTAGACTCATCGAGCTTATCGCCGTTGAAGTCGTCTGAGAAGACGAGCTTCTTGCCGATCGAAGGATCCGCGGCGAAGGCGGCCAAGGGAGCCAAGAGAAGGATGAGGGTGCGCATGGAAATCATTTCCAGACCTTGACCCAGTCGATGTCGACGTCGTCCGGCAGGGTCTTGAGGACTAGTCTCGGGCGGTCCTCCTCATCGATACGATGGACCAAGGCCAACGACATGGGCCGGACGAATTCCTTCCGCTCGAGCTTATGGACGGCCTTGCCATCCATGTACCAGGTGAAGCCTTTGTCCGTCCAAAGAATGCCATAGGTGTGGAATTTCTTGGAGAGATCGGCGAACTTGCCGATCGCTTTGTCGGGCCGGTAGTCCTGCGACCCCGACTCTATGTTGCCGCGGGCCCAGGGGCTGACCCGTTCCTTGCCAGTGCCATGGAAGGAGGTGACGATGCTGGGCGGAGTCTTCTCGTCATCGGTCGAGACGCGGAAAGCCCCGGCATGGCCGTCGCCCGCATGCATCCGCATGGAGGCCTCGAAATAACCGAACTGCTGGCTGAACTTCCCGCGCGTCGTGATCGTGTT
>CAMDQP010000141.1 GCA_945906115.1 Opitutus sp. GAS368 | reverse complement strand
GGCCCTGGCCCGAACGATGCGGATGTGCTCTTCGATCGGTTCTACGACCTGATCGCCAAGAGCAAGGCTGCTAAGTAACCCCGACGTCATGGCTGCCCGACTCCTCGCAGCCCTTTGCCTCGCCCTCGGCCTCGCTGGTTGCGCCTCGTCGACCCCGCGTTCCCCCGAGGAGGCCTTGGCGCGCCTCATCGAAGACGCTGTCGCTGGCCATTCCGCCTCGGATCAGTATCAGAACGTTAATCCCGTCGACGAGGAAACCATCAAGCAGTTTGTCTATGTCGAGGAGTGGCTCGACGTGAACGGCGAGTCCGTCATGGGGGTTCGGCCGGGCGCGACGCCTGTCGAAGGCTCCTTCCGCTTCACTCGTTCCGCTGATGGCCGCTCTCTCTATCTCATTTCCTACGGCTGGCCCGGCCCACAGGTGCGTTCACGCGTGCTGCGACCGGCGCCCGGCTCGAAGATTATGCTGCTCGGTTGGCCTGACCTTCTTCCATGGGAACAGCTCGGCGCCGTGTGCGTCATCACGACGCCGCGCGAGATGGGCGATGAAGAGAACCACCCGTGCAAGCAGGCGTTCGTCTTCAAGGTCGAGGCGCCCCGCTGAGCGGAGGCCTCAGAGCTCGACCTGCATGCCCAGCTCGACCACGCGGCCGGGCGGCAGGTTGAAGTAGGCTGTTGCCGAAAGAGAATTACGGTTGAGCACTTCAAAAACCTTTTCCTGGACGGTGTTGAGCGAGAAGCCCGTCGTCGCGCGGACAATCGTCTCGCGGCTGAGGAAGTAGGTCACCTCGAGTGGATTGGGGGCGATGCCCATTTCCTGGTACGCCGCATCCAGCACCGGGAAGACATCCTGCTTCTCGCGGAAGCCGAAAGTACCCGTGACGCTGAGGACGGAGGGGAATTCCTCATGGCTTTCGATCTTGCAGAACTTCGGTCCGCGGATGTTGAAGCTCACGCGGTCCGACATCGGTACGATGGCGCGATCTTCGTCGACCTTCAGCGTGATGACGATGATGTGGTCGTGGAGTGCTCGGTTATGTTTAAGGTTGTGAGCCAAGGCCATCGGTACGGCCTTGGTCGAACCGGCAAGATAGATTGCCGTGCCCTTCACGCGGCTCAGCTTACCCGCGATAAAGCGGTCTTCGACGCTGTCCAGGAAGTTCTCGAAGTCGCCGGCCGCCTCGCCTTCGCTCAGCTTCTGTTTCATCGCGATGCGCCCCTTATTCCAGACAGCCATCAGGTAGTAGACGATGATGCCGATGAGTAGCGGCATCCAACCGTTGGGTAGAATCTTATGCGAATTACCGAGGACGAAGAGCACCTCCAGCAGGATGAAGGGCGTGAGGAGAGCGTAGGCTCCGGCGGAGCGAATGTTCAACTTGTGGCGGAGGTACTGCCCAAAGAGGATCGTGGTCACCAGCATCGTGAGGCTCACCGCGATGCCGTAGGCACTCGCGAGGTTCTCGGAGGTCTCGTAATGCAGGACTAGGTAGATTGAGCCGGTCATGAGCATCCAGTTGATGATCGGAACGTAGACCTGGCCTGATTCTTGGTCGGAAGTGCGCTCGATGCGCATACGGGGCAGGTAGTTCAGCTGAATCGCCTGCATGGTGATCGAGAACGCACCGGCGATGAGGGCCTGTGAGGCGATGATCGCGGCGAGCGTCGCGATGACGACGAGCGGGATTTGCGCCCAGTTCGGCGCCATGTTGAAGAAGGGGTTGAAGCCGGGCTCCAGGAGTTCGGCTGGGTGGGCGAGAGCCCAGGCGCCCTGACCGAGGTAGTTCAGGATAAGGGCGGGGAAGACGATGAAACACCATGCCGCACGAATCGGCTTCTGGCCGAAGTGGCCCATGTCCGCATAGAGCGCTTCGGCCCCAGTCACGGAGAGGAAGACCGCGCCGAGGATCAGGATACCCAGGCCGGGGTGGGTAATGAGCAGGTGCAGGCCTTCGAGCGGGTTGAAGGCCCACATGATCTGCCCAAGGACCGCGTGATTGAGCACCAGCGAGAGGATCCCTAGGCCACCGATCACGGCGAACCACACCATGGTGATGGGGCCGAAATACATACCGACGCGGCCGGTACCGATTTTCTGGAGCCAAAAGATGCCGACGAGAATCAGGACTGCTGCGGTGGGGATAAAGTATTTAAGGAAGCCGGCGGAGAGGGGTCCGTGCAGGCGTTCGTTGGCTTCCTTGACGCCTTCCAGCGCGGATACGACCGAGATGGCCGGGGTGATGACGCCGTCGCCATAGAGCAGGGCGGCCCCGAAGACACCGAGGAGGACGAGAAAGCTCCGGTGCTTCCGCTGGGTCTTCTCCTTGTCCTTGGCGGATGCGAGGGAGACCAGAGTCATGATGCCGCCTTCGCCGTCCTCGCTGGCTTCCATGACCAGCAGCACATATTTGACCATCACCACGAAGATCAGCGACCAGATGATCAGGGACAGAATCGGGACGACTTGCGAAGTGCCCAGGATAGAATCGCCGTCCTTAACCCGTAGACATTCCTTGAAGGCGTAGAGCGGGCTGGTCCCGATGTCTCCGAAGACCACCCCCAGTGCGGCGATGGTGGCCGCCATGGTGAGGGGTTTGACGGGGGCGGAGCCTTTGATAGGCTCCTGGGCGGGCTGGCTCATGGAGAGTTATTCACACTGGCAGGTCCTAGGGGGTAATCAAAGCCAATCGGGATGCGCCGGGGCTTGCTTTTTTACCCTTAAATCGCATCTCCAGACGTTCCCTTTCCCACTTTCCAAACAATACGAACAATGAATATCATCCAAACTGTTATCAATCAAGGTCTTGCACAGGCCCAGTCCGCTGCTCCCGCTGCTGCCGACCAGCAAAGCGGTGGCTGGACCATTCTGGCTATGTACGCCCTGCTTTTCGTGGGCATGTACTTCCTGCTCTTCGCCCCTCAGCGCAAGCGCCAGAAGGAGCTCGAAAAGCTCCAGTCTGACCTCGGCGTGGGCGATAAGGTCCTAGCCGCTGGTGGCATCTACGGCCGCGTGGTCTCCATCAAGGAAGACCGCATCACCCTTGAACTCGATTCCGGCCGTCTGGTCGTCCACAAGTCCGCTATTATGGGCAAGGACGCCGACGCCATCGTCCAGGCCTGAGGTCGTTCACCCCTTACCGACCCTGACACTATGACATCCAGGACCTGGTTCTGGAAGATCGCGGTTTCGCTCGTCGCCCTGGCTGTCGCCTGGTTCGAGTTCCACCCGATCGCTCCAATCCCTCTCGACCAATTCGTGCCCACGCAGGTCATCGAGCTGAAGAAGCCCGAATTCGATAAGCTCCACGCCGAGGCCCTCGAGCGAGTTAAATACAACAAGGACGCCGCCGTCGCGGCCGACAAGAAGTCGGTCTCCTACTTCCAGGCGCTCCGTGACATCGGCGAAGGCCGCGGTCGTGCCGCCCCCGTCGACTTCCGCCCGTTCTTCTTCACTGAAGACCAAATCGTCCGCGAGCCCGATCAGACCAAGCGCAACGGTATTGTCCTCAAGCAGCTACTGGTTTCCTCCCAAGGCCGACTCAAGCTCGGCCTCGACCTGCAGGGGGGCGTGTCCTTCACGCTCAAGGTCGACCCGACCGGGGCCGAGTCCGGCGAGAAGGGCGTGGGCGATAAGTCCAACGTTTCC
>CAMDQP010000140.1 GCA_945906115.1 Opitutus sp. GAS368 | reverse complement strand
AGGCAGGTCTTACCTTCTTCGCGCCAGCGCCAGGCGAGTTTGGCGGCGGTGGTGGTCTTGCCAGCGCCGTTGACGCCGAGAAGCATGATCACGTGCGGCTTGGAGAAGGCAGGTGCAGCGACGGTCTCGCCGCCGAGCGCGCGGACGATGCTCTCAGCCGCGGCTTCGGCGGGGGAGGTCTTGCGCAGGGCAGCTTCTGATTTCCAAGCGGAGCGGGCGGCTTCGACGACTTCATCGGCGGTGGCCGGACCGAAGTCGGCGGCGATCAGACGTTCGCGCAGTTGCTCGGCCGACTCGGAGTCCATCGGACGGGCCAGCAGGTTGGCCACGGCCTCGGCCGTGCGGCTCAGGCCGGACTTCAGTCGTTCGAAGAAGCCCGCCATGATTCAACCACCCTCGGCTTTGCGCGGGTCGCGGCCCAGTTCTTCCTTATAGCTGTCGAGGATGCCGTTCACGAAACGCTTGGATTCCTCAGTCGAGAATTCCTTCGCGATGTCGACGGCCTCGTTGATGCTGACGACTGGCGGGATGTCCGTGCGGCGCATGAGTTCGAAGATGGCGACGCGTAGGATTGCGAGGTCGACGCGCGCGATGCGGCCGAAGGCCCAGTTCTTGGCGTACTTGCCGATGACTTCGTCGATGAGTGCGAGGTCGCGGATCACGCCCTGAATCAGCTCTTCGGCGAAGGCGTAATATTCACGAGGCTGCGGGCGCTCGGAAAAGAAGTCGAAGAGCCCCGTCACCATATCGGCGTGGCGCTGGACTTCCCAGGAGCAGAGGAACTGCATGGCGGCCACGCGGCTGTCATGGCGGCGGTTGCGCTTGGCCGGCGGAGCGGCGGGGTCCGGTATGACCGGTTCGTCGGGAGCGACGATGGCGATCTCGATGCCAGCTGGGATGTTGTGGCGGCGGAACGCGTCGACGGTCTTCGGGCTCGAGCCGATGATTTCGACCATGCGGCGATGGCTGCGGATCTCCTCGCGGAGCGCCGTGCGCGGCTCTTCGATCTGCGAAGGCAGGGGGAACGGGCCCGAGATGCGGGCGCCGGTACCGACGATACTGGCGATGATGTCGGCCGCAGTTTGGTCCGCCATGCGGTAGTCGACGCCTTTGATCCGGATACGAATCTTGGCCCGCGCGGAGGCGGAAATGGGAGAGTCGTTTTCCATCGGTCAGTTCTGGGCGAAAGGTTCCTGGCCGCCGCGCTTACGTTCCTCTTCCTCGACCTGATCGAGACGTTCGCCGAGCGTGATGCGGTGGCGAGCCATGGCGAGGGCGGCGTGCGCGAACTCGGTACCGCGGTCGAGCGCTCCCTGGCAGCGGGCCACGGCTTGTTCGCGGTTGTTGGTGACGACGATGCCGTTGATCACCGGCACTTCGGAGCGGATGGCCGCATCCTGCAAGGCGTGGGCGGTCGAGTTCGCGATGATCTCGTGGTGCGGGGTATCGCCAGCGATGACGACGCCGAGGGCGATGATGCAGTCGTAGTCGCCCGTCATGGCCGCCATGTAGGCGGCAAAGGGAATCTCGCCGGAGCCGGGGACGGCGAGCTCGACGATCGAGGCGGCGGGGACGCCTGCGGTACGGAGGCCTTTGATGGCGCTTTTCTTCAGGGCTTGGACAAGTTCCGCGTTATAGCCTGCCGACACGATGGCGAAGCGAAGTTCGGCGCCATCGGTGGCGTCAGGGGTGGGCTTGTCGAGGCTCATGGCAGAAGAACAGAGGGGCGATGGAGTCGCTTCCGAACCCCTCTGCAAGCGGAAAAGGCCAAAAACCCTTAGAACGGAACCTGCTCGACGATCTCAAGGGCGTAACCGCCGAGTCCCACGACTTTGCGCGGGTTATTCGTGATGAGCCGGATGCGGCGGAGTCCGAGATGAGAAAGGATCTGGGCGCCGATACCGTAGTCACGCGCGTCCATCGCGCCGAGGCGGATACCGGATTGGTCAGCCTCCACCCCGCCAAAGGGCTGGGTGACGTGGACGATCACGCCGCGGCCGGCCTTGGCGACGGCTTCAAAGCTGGCGGCGAGCGAGGTGCCGGCGCCGAACGCACTGCCGCGGAAAAGGTCGCCGAGCATGTTCTCGCGCTGCACGCGCACGAGCGTCGGCGATTCATCCAGCTGGCCGAGGGTGAAGACGAGGTGCTGGCGGCCGTCGGGGAGCGAGCGGTAGACGCTCAACTTGAACTCGCCCCACGCCGACTGGAAGGGACTTTCGGCGACAAGCTCGACGAGCCGCTCGCGGCGGTGCCGAAACTCGATGATCTGCGCGATGGAGATCATGCGCAGGCCGAACTTCTTCTTGAGCTCGATGAGTTCGGGCAATCTCGCCATCGAGCCGTCTTCGTTCAGGATCTCGCAGATGACGCCGCTCGGGTGCAGGCCGGCGAGGGACGCAAGGTCGACGGCGGCTTCGGTGTGGCCGGCGCGCTGGAGCACGCCGCCCGGTCGGGCTTGGAGCGGGAAGATGTGGCCGGGCTGCACGAGCGCCTCGGGCTTGGCCGCCGGGTCGGCGAGAATCGCGATGGTCTTGGCGCGGTCGTAGGCGGAGATGCCGGTGGAGATTCCTTCGGCGGCGTCGACCGAAACGGCGAAGGCGGTGCGCTGCGACTCGCGGTTCTCTGGCACCATCTGGGAGATACCGAGGTGGCGCAGCTGATGCGCGACGGTCGGGACGCAGATGAGGCCACGCGCATGGCGGATCATCATGTTGACCGTCTCCGGCGTCGCCTTCGAGGCCGCCATCACGAGGTCGCCCTCGTTCTCGCGGTTCTCATCGTCGGTCACAATGACGAGCTTCCCAGCGGCAATATCCGCAAGGACTTCCTCGATGGTGTCGAAGGGCGCGTTCATGAAAGAGGGAGGTTCGAACTTGGTCGTAACCTCCCTCGGTGCAAGCGGGGAGATGGCTCCCCGCCTTTAAAATCGACCGCTTAGCGTCTATTTAGCGGCCGCGGCCTTGCCTTTGCCCTTGGCGGCACCCTTGCCCTTGGCGGCGGTAGGCGCGGCCTTCATGGCCTCGGCAATCTTGACGCTGGTTTCTTTCCAAGAGGCCTTAGGTTCGGCCTTGGCGCTCCAGATCACGAAGTTGCGGAAGGTGGCGGACTGGCCGGCGCAGGTGAAGCCAGGGTTGGCCTTCTCAGCCTTGAAGAGGTCGTCGCTACCGAAGCCGCTGATCTTACCGTCGATTGTCGCGACCATCGTGTTACCGACCATCTCGAGTACGACGCTGTGCCAGGTGCCGGTTTCGAAAGCCTGAGCCTGATTCAGGAAGATGGTGCTCTTCTCGGGGCCGTCGTGATCATGGTCATCCTTCTGCACGCGCAGGGAAGTCGGCGTAATCATCACGCGGGCGACATGTTCCTTGGCGTCATTGATGCTGAGCGAGATTGACTTGGCGCCATCGAGTCGGAATTCGAAGGCCGCGACGAAATCTTGGAGCTTCACGGGCACGCGGCCGGCGGCGCCATGCTTGTCGTCCGGAAGTTCTTCGACCCGGATGCCATCGGCGGCGCGTTCCCACTTACCCTTGGCGATCTTCCATTCGGCGCCCTTGGCTTCCTTGGTCAGCGCGTCGCTGACAATTTCCTTATCTGGCTGCGCGAGCAGGGTGACGGGGGCATTGGCCGCGCAGAGCGGCGAGACGA
>CAMDQP010000139.1 GCA_945906115.1 Opitutus sp. GAS368 | reverse complement strand
CACACGGCTGAAGAGAAGGCCGCGATCACCGCCGCCATCAAGGGCCTCCCGGTCGTCTGGGCCGGCAACTATTCCGTCGGTGTCACGCTCCTCAATGCGCTGGTTCGCCAGGCCGCCCGCTCGCTCGCCGACGCCGGCCGCTGGGACGTCGAAGTGCTCGAGATGCACCACAACCTCAAGAAGGACGCGCCCTCCGGCACTGCCGAGACGCTCCTCAAGATTCTCCTCGAAGAGCGTCAGCTCGCCAAGGATGCCCTCCAGCACGGCCGCGACGGACTCGTCGGCGAACGCCCGCTCGATGAGATCGGCGTACACGCCATCCGCGGCGGCGACGTCGTGGGCGACCACACGGTCCTTTTCGCCGCCGAAGGCGAACGCCTCGAACTCACGCACAAGGCCTCCAACCGCGAGATCTTCGCGCGTGGCGCCGTCCGCGCCGCCCGCTGGCTGAAGAGCCAGCCCGCCGGCCTGTATGGCATGGAAGATGTGTTGGGGCTGAAGTAACGGTCAGGGGGCAAGCTGGCACGGTGACACGTGGGCAAGGGGACGATATCGATACATAACTGCATCGAGTAGGGCTGGCCATCCTTGGCTGGCCGCGGCCGAGCAGGGATGCTCGGCCCTACCTGAAGACAGATCTCAAAGGGGAACCGGATGATTGGCTGGGGATTCATGTCCCAAGCTAACATTCCGGTTCCCGGTCTCCGTTTGTATTATGCATCGGTTGCCTTAGGTAGGGACGGCTCTCCGAGCCGTCCGTTCGTCACGAGAGTTTCGCACCTTATCCGGCTCAACGGCGGGCTCGGAGAGCCCGCCCTACCCAATACCCGCAGCATATTATCCGGTTCCCGGTCTCCCCTTGAGTTCAGCCCCTTGTCCACGTGTCACCGTGCCCACATGTCCCCTCGCGAGGGCGTTTACCGCCCGAGCGCCGCTTTCACCAACTGATCGGCGGTCGCGCCAGCGCCGAGCTTGGTGAGCGCAGTGCGGACGCCCTTATCGGCGTCGACGGGCTTAAAGCCAAGCGCGATGAGCGCAGCTAGGGCGTCAGAAGCAGGCGTAGGCGCGACGGCACTCGCCGACGCTAACGTGGAGACAACCGTGGTGGCGGTACCTTCGAGTCCGACCTTATCCTTAAGCTCCATGACGAGACGTTCGGCGGTCTTCTTGCCGATACCCGGGCACTGGGAAAGTAAAGCGACGTCCCCGCGCAGAATCGCGTCGCGCAGAATCGGCAACGCAAGGCGGCTGAGGATGTTCAGCGCCATCTTAGGGCCGACGCCCGACACCTTCTCGACGAGCAGCTTGAAGAACTCGCGTTCCTCGGCGATGGCGAAGCCGTAGAGGGCCTGGCCGTCTTCACGGAAGACGTGATGGATGAGCAGGAAGACTTCCGCACCGAGCTTCGGGAGACGCTCAGCGGTCGTGACGGGCACGTTGACCTCATAGCCCACGCCCGACGACTCGATGACGACGCGCAAGACGCCGGCTTCGATGAGTTTGCCGCGGAGGGAGACGATCATGGCGCGATGAAAGCGGAAGCGGGCCGGGTGTTAAGCCCGAATCTCGATGATGAAGCCCTTGAGATAACGGCTCTCAGGGAAGTTCAGCAGCACCGGGTGATCGGCCGGCTGGGAAGTGCGCTCCAGGACGACGGCCTCGCGGCGGGCATCCGAAGCGGCGTCCTCGATGACCTCGAGGTACATCTCTTCCGAGACGCGGTGTGAACAGGAATAGGTCGCCAGGATACCACCCGGGGCGAGCAGGCGGAGGGCGCGGAGGTTCAGCTCCTTGTAACCGCGGAGGGCGCCATCAACGGCGTCCTTGCTGCGGGCGAAAGGTGGCGGATCGAGCACGATGAGATCGAAGGAGGCTTCGCGGTGTTCCGTGAACCAGTCAAAGACGTTGGCGACTTCGAACGAGGCGCTGAGGCCGTTGCGTTCGGCCGCCGAGCGAGCGGCGGCGATGGCATCCTCAGACTGGTCGAGTCCGAGTACGCTGGTGGCGCCAGCCTTAGCGCAGGCGAGGCCGAAGCCGCCCTGATTGCAGAAGGCGTCGAGCACGCGACGACCCTTGGCGAGCTTCGCGACGTTCTGATGCTGGTCAAGCTGGTCGAGGTAAGTTCCAGTCTTCTGGCCGCCCATGAGGTCGATGAGCACCTGCACGCCGCCGACTTCCATCCACGAAGGCTCGAGCGGCTTACCTGAGACCGTGCGGATCTCCTGACGCAGGCCCTCGAGCTTGCGCGTGGAGGCGTCGTTGCGGAGGACGATCTCGCGCGGTTGCAGCAAGCGCTGCAGCACGTCGATGATCGTGGCCAAGCGGCGGTCCATCCCGCAGGTCAGGGCCTGAATCGTGATGAGGTCGTTATAGCGGTCGACTACTAGGCCCGGGAGGCTGTCGGCCTCGGACCAGATGAGACGGCACACCGACTTGCCCGCGCGACGATTAACGGAGGCCGTGACGAGTTCTTCGAGCAACGGGCCGTCGAGCGTGATCGGACGACGCGAGTAGCGACGCCAGGCGATCTGCGACTTGCCGTTCCAGAGGCCCGCGCCGAGGCAGCGGCCTTTGAGGTCGGTCAGTTCGACGCAATCGCCGTCGACCGGCGGCTCGCCGACGAACTCGACTTCGCCGAGAAAGGCCCAGGGGTGACCCCGGAGTGCGCGCACGGGACGTCCGGGGCGGATACGAATAGCTCTAAGCATGGATTAATTGACGGACCTCAGCTTCGGGATGACCCAAGCCGCGACCAGCACGGCGGGGATCCAGGCCGCAATCATCGGCGGCAAGGCGCCGTTCTCGCCGAAGGCGGCGCAGAACGAGGTGAGGAAGTAGAAGGCGAGAAAGAGGCCGAAGGTCTTGGCGACGCCCACCATCGGGCTGATGCGGCCGGCACCGACCGAGAACGGAATCGCGACAGCGACGACGATCAGACAGATGACCGGCGCGGACAAGATTGAATGGTAACGCATGGCGTAAGCGGCGTTCTGGCCACCGGGGTTTGAGCCGGCTTGGTCGACAAAGCGGGAGACCTCGCGCAGTGAAAGCTTATCCGGGTCCTTGGTCGAATAGAACATCACCTCCGGATCGTCGTCGTAGTCCGGCAGCGTGAGCTCCGTGAAGCGCGGCTGAGCCATGAGCGAGCCGGTCGCCGGATCGAAGCGCATATCCCGTCCATCGCGGAAGGTCCAGCGCCAGCCTTGCGGTGTCTTGCGGAATTCAGCGAAACGGGCCGTCACGCAACGAATCTCCCGATTCTTCTCGTCGAACGAATGGACGATGACTTCGAAGGCCTGGCCAGTGGAGAGACCGAGATTGGAAATGAGCCAGAGGCGGCGGGCCTTCGCATTCTCGAAGGAGACCGAGGAGGCCTGGCCTTTCGGGATGACCGTGCCGCCTTTGGACTTCAGCGCGGCGAACTGGGCTTCTTCGACGAGGCTATTCTGGGCTTCGAGCGCATCAGGCACCAGCACGGCGTTAAGGAGGGCCAGTAGCCCAGCCAGGAAGAGGCCAGCAGCCCAGAGCGGGGCCGTCAGGCGCCACATACCGATGCCAGCGGCGCGGGCGGCGGAGATCTCGTGATTACGGTTCATCGTCGCGAGGACGAAGATGACCGAGATCAGCAAGGAGATCGGGATGAGCATCGACAGGTTCTTGACCAAACT
>CAMDQP010000138.1 GCA_945906115.1 Opitutus sp. GAS368 | reverse complement strand
GTCGTTCTCTTCGTGCTCGTCGGTGGCATGCTTGTCTACGCCGTCATCAAATTCCGCGCACGGCCGGGCGATGAAAACAAGCCCGCCATCGTCGAAGACGGCCACGGCAATCCGCTGATCGAGATCGGACTCATCACCGCTTCCATCGGTTCACTCGTCATCATCGCCATCCCGACGCTCAGCGCGATCTGGTACACCGACGACGTTCCAGCTGAATTCGTGCCGACGTCGAAGCTTTCCGCTTGGTATCCGCGCGTCGAAGGCACACGCGAAAACTACGCCAAGGCCGTCGAAGAGGAAGTGCTCGTGGTCGACGTCATCGGCAAGCAGTGGTGGTTCCGTTTCGAGTACCCTCAGCTCGGCCTGACCAACGACGCGAAGCATTCCGTCCCGAACGAGCTCGTCATCCCCAAGGGCGTCGCCGTCCGCATCAATCTCCGTTCCGAAGACGTCATCCACTCATTCTGGGTGCCCAAGCTCGCCGGAAAGGTCGACCTCATGCCCGGCCGCAAGAACCACATGTGGCTGCAGGCTAGCGAGACTGGCCATTACTACGGCCAGTGCGCCGAGTTCTGCGGCGACTCGCACGCTTACATGCTTTTCCGCGTCGAAGTCCTCGAGCCCGCCGAGTTCGCCAAGTGGGTGCAGAAGCAGAAGAGTGATGCCGCTCCCGTCGTCGCCGGCAGCGCGGCCGACAAGGGCAAGGCGCTCTTTGCCGCCAAGAGCTGCGTGATGTGTCACAACGTCGGTGGCCACTTTGGCGCTGGCGCTTTTGGTCCGGATCTCACGCACCTCGCCTCGCGTAAATCCCTCGCTGGGGCTTGGCTGGATAATCGTGACCTCGCCGCCCAGCGCGCGCTCGAACGCAAGAACGAGAACACCGAGTCCTCCGTCCCGGTCGACCCCGCAACCCTCAAGGCCAACCTCATCAAGTGGATCGGTTCGTCCGGCGTCGCCCACGGCGCCGACGGCAAGACACCGACCAAGGACGTCAAGCCCGGCAACCGCATGCATTATTACAAGATGTTCAACGTGGCCGGCCTCCGCGAGACCAAGCAGACGTTCACCGCCGAGGAACTCGACTACCTCGCCGAATACCTCCTCACCCTGAAGTAAACCTTCCCGACCTTTCACTCCCATGTCCCACGATTCCCATCACGCTCCGGTCGCTTGCAAGACCGAGCTGGCGCCCGAGCGCAGCGACCTCGGCCTCATCCGTCCTGACCGCACGACCGGTTTGATGGACTGGCTGACGACCGTCGACCACAAGAAAATCGGCATCCTGTACGGAGCGTTCGCCATGTTCTACTTCCTTGTGGGCGGCGTCGAAGCGCTCGCAATCCGCACCCAGCTGGCCCGCCCAGACAACGACTTCGTCACGGCGCGCATGTATAACCAGCTGTTCACCATGCACGGCACGACGATGATCTTCCTCGGTGTCATGCCCCTGTCGGCCGCGTTCTTCAACTTCCTCGTGCCGCTGCAAATCGGCGCGCGCGACGTCGCGTTCCCGCGCCTCAACGCATTCTCGCTGTGGACCTTCGTGTTCGGCGCCTTCGTGCTGAACGCCTCCTGGCTCTTCGAGTTCGCGCACCTTGCCGGCTGGCTCAATTCCTTCGATTGGCACAAGGCGCTCGTTTACACCGACTTCGCTCCCGCCAACGGTTGGTTCAGCTACGCGCCGCTCGCCGGCACTGTCGGCCAGAACGGCCAAGCGCTGCGCTTCACCGGCGTCGGCACCGACTTCTGGATCATCGGCATCCAGGTCCTCGGCATCGCTTCGCTCGCGGCCTCCTTCAACTTCATCTGCACCATCATCAACATGCGCGCCAAGGGTATGACCATGATGCGCCTGCCGGTGTTCACCTGGATGACGCTCGTCACCGCGGTGCTTATCATCCTCGCCTTCCCGGCCATCACCGTCGCCCTGATTGAGCTCATGTTCGACCGTAACTTCGGTGCCAACTTCTTCAACCCCTCCGCCGGCGGTCAGCCCGTCCTGTGGCAGCACCTCTTCTGGATCTTCGGCCACCCGGAGGTTTACATCCTCGTGCTCCCCGCGATGGGCATCGTCTCGGAAGTCCTCCCGACCTTCTCCGGCAAGTCGCTCTTCGGCTACCCGATCATCGTCTTCTCCGGTGCCGTCATCGGCTTCCTCGGCTTCGCCGTCTGGAGCCACCACATGTTCACCACCGGCCTGGGCCCTGTGCCGACCGCCGCGTTCGCGCTCCTCACCATGGCCATCGCGGTCCCGACGGGCGTTAAGATCTTCAACTGGCTCGGCACAATCTGGGGCGGACGCGTCCGCTTTACTCCGCCCATGGTCCTCGCCCTCGGCTTCATCTGGATGTTCATGTGCGGCGGTTTCTCTGGCGTCATGCACTCCGCGGCGCCCGCGGACTCCCAGCAGCAGGACAGCTACTTTGTCATCGCGCACTTCCACTACGTGCTCCTCGGCGGCGTGCTCCTCGGCCTGATGGCTGGCCTCTACTTCTGGTTCCCGAAAATCTTCGGCCGCATGCCTAACGCCCCGATCGCTTACATTGCCTCGGGCTTGGTCGTCCTCGGCTTCAACCTCGCCTTCGGTCCGATGCACTACCTCGGCCTGGCTGGCCAGCCGCGCCGCACGCACACCTACCACGCCGGCAACGGTTGGGAGACCTGGAACTACGTGGCCACCATCGGCGCCTACATCCTCGGCATCGGCGTCTTCCTCGCCTTCATGAACCTCGTCTGGACCGCCTTCCGCGGCAAGAAGTGCTCTAACGATCCGTGGGATGGCCGCACGCTGGAGTGGTCACTGCCTTCTCCGGTGCCGGAGTATAACTTCGCTCAGGCTCCCGTCGTCACCACGCGCGACGCCTTCTTCGAGCACAAGCATGGCACCAAGCGGATCGGCTTCGAGAACGACGGCGGCGAAGCCGGCGTCCACATGCCCAGTCAGTCCTGGATGCCGATTTTGGCCTCCGCGGGCTTCCTCTTCATCGGCTTCGGTATGCCGATGATGGCCATGGGTGTCCCCCATGCCGGCTGGATGGTCATTGGCGGGCTCGGCGTCCTCTTCCTCGGTATCTGGCTCTGGGCCCTCGAAGGTCCGGGTGGCTACATGCTCAAGACTCCCGCCGCCGCCGGCACGCCGGTTCCGACCGAGACCGTCGCCCACTGAGCGCCTTCCTCTCCTCACTCTCAAACTCTGACCTCCATGTCTGACACCGCCGCCGCGCACGAAGCGCCCACGTCCACCGGAATCGAGCACAAGAAGCTCATCATGTGGCTCTTCTTGGCTTCGGACTGCATGTTCTTCGGGACGCTGATCTCGACGCACCTGCTTTACCGCAAGCTCTTCCCCGCCGGCTTCACGGACGCCGAAGGCCATCAGCGCTTCATCCAGAACCTGTTCAACATCGAGCTGACGTCGTTCTCGACGTTCATCCTGCTGATGTCCTCGTTCCTGATGGCGCTCGCGGTCTCCGCCATGCACAAGGGCCAGATTAAGTCCTTCCGCCGCAACGTTCTCGGCGTGATCTTCTTCGGCGTGATCTTCCTGGGCTGCCAGGTTTACGAGTTCACGCACTTCTACCATCAGGGCCTGACCATCCAGAACAGCGTACTTGGTTCGACGTTCTACGTCCTCACCGGTACGCACGGTACGCACGTCGCCATCGGCGT
>CAMDQP010000137.1 GCA_945906115.1 Opitutus sp. GAS368 | reverse complement strand
CGCGGCGGTGCGGTCAGCAAGCGAAGCGACGGGCGTATGCTTGCCGCTGAAGGCTTCGCCGGGTGCGATGGCGGCACCGCGACGGGCGAGGATACCAAGGCCCCAGACGCCGTGTAGGCGCTCGAGGCGATTCGAGGACTTCGTGGCGGCCTCGAAGAGACCGGCAGCGTCGGGACGGCGGGTCAGCTCGATCTGGGCGCGGAGGCGGACGCGCTGGTCGCCATGGGCGAGGAGCTTGGCGAGTTCGGCGGAGGACTGCTTGGTGAAGCCTCCCTTAATGAGCGCGGCCACGGTCGAAGCGACTTCGGGCTTCATCATCTTATTGGCTTCGAGGGTCACGAGACGGCCAGCGTCATGGGACTCCCAGCCGGTGATAAAATCGGAAACCACGAGGCGACCCTTCCAGTCGTACTCGACGTCGGTCGCGGCCACGCCCCAGAGCAGCTGGTGCGAGGAGGTCATCTTCATGCCGGCACCCGCAGGCTCCATCTTGAAGGACCAAATTCCGGACGCGCCGGCGGAGCCACGGTAGTCGCAGATAAGAAAGTGCTGGGCTTCGGATTCGAGGAAGCCGGCGCCAGGGTGATAGGTCAGGCCGGAAGGACCCGAGCTGATGTAAGCGGCCGGCGGGATGATGAAGGCCGGCTGGACCGGATTCTGGAGTTCCCATACCTTCTCGGTCATCCAGCGGGAAAGCGGACGCTGCTCGAGGCCGATCGAGCGATGGAAAGTGTGCATGGCCTGGTGTTCCATCTCCCAGCCAGAGTCGGCGCCTTCGACGACATACACCACGCGGGCGGCGTCGCCTTGGTCGGAATTATTGTCGACGGAGAAGCCGTTACCAAACTCGTCGAAGGCGATCTCCTTCGGGTTACGCAGGCCGAAATGGACGACTTCGAAGTTCGTGCCGTCGGGCTCGAAACGGAAGACCGCGCCACGGTTGCGGGAGTCGTACTTCTTGCCTTCCTTAGTGGTCAGGTTGAAACCGCGGTCGCCGATGGTGCCCCAGACACGGCCATCGACACCGATGGCGAAGCCGTTCATGTCGTGTCCGGAAAGCGAAATGCGCACGCCGAAGCCTTCTTCGATGACCTTACGCTGGGCGGCGACGCCGTCGTTCTTGGCGTCCTGCAGCATCCAGAGCTTCGGGATACAGGCGAAGTAAACATTATCGTCCCACGCCATCACGCCGGCGCCGGTGCCGTCGAGGACGTCATTAAACTTGTCGCCAAAGATTTTCTGCGTCGTGAAGGTGCCATCGGCTTGCTCGCCACCGACATAACGGATGATTTCGGACTTGGCCGTCATCCACTCGTGGGAACGCTTGGCCTCCCACTTCTTATGCAGAGCCAAGCGATCGGCGGTGGTCGCCGCGGCGAGGTCGTCGTGATACCAGTAGAGGTGATTACGGTCGTCCTCGACGCCGAAACGGAAGCGGTGCGTTTCCGCGACGTAGACGCTACCGTCGTTGCCGAAGGAGAGCGCAGTGGGCGAGGTGATGCCGGTGACCTTGTGGTCGGCGGAAACCTTGAAGCCCACACCCGGGACGAGGGCGGCGCTACCTTCGCCGACCACGCGGACGAGGGAGCTGTCGGCCTTGGGCTTCGGTCGGCCGCCCTTCGGGAAAGCAGGCTTGGCTTCGCTCGAGAAGACGAAATGGTCCGCAGCGATGAACCCCCATGCGCCGACATGGTTGTCGATGATCCGGATGACACCGCTCTTGCCCTTAAACTCCGCGATGTCCCAGACAGTCTCGCGCAGGGTCAGGTCGTTGGCGCCGGTCGTTTCGCGGACGACCTTACCGCCAATGAGGAGCTGGACGGCGGTCTTACCGGCATGATTACCACCGGCGACGAGGAAGCCCAGGGCGGCGTGCGTGAGCTTCATCTCGGGTGAGGTCAGCGTACCGGTGGCAGCGTCGCCGCGCAGACCGGAGCAGACGAGGGCGTTGCCGCCATAGTTGCGGAACTCGCCATTGACGCCGTCGACCTTGCCGGCAATCGGCGCGAGGCCGAAGCCGGTGCCAGTGGTCTGCCAGCTGTCAAAGCCGTCGCCTTCGAAGGCTTCGATGACCTTAGTGTCGGCCTGAAGCGCGACAGCGCCGAGGCAAAGGGTGAATGTGGCGAAGAGGGAGGACTTCATGGCAGAAATAGGGGTACAGCCCAGAAAAGGGGTTGTTCCCTTTAGGTCGAGCGTGGCTTCCAAAAACTTCCGATTAACCTCGGATACCGTGCAAGACTTGGAACTTCGCCCCGAAATGAGCGGGGTGCGTCAGGGCCCGTAAGCGGCCAGTTACCTCGTGGTCGCCCGACAGCGCGATCCGCTCCATCTCGCCGCCGGCATATTTGACAAAAAAGGCCTCTTGGCGGTCCAAGCGGACGCTCCTAAACCCAGCCCCGACCAAGACGGGCTCGATGCGATCCCACAGCACGTGGCACGTGAGGTCCTGGGAGCCGAGGTTCTCGAGGATCGCCCCGGAAAGCTGGTGGCCGCGATACGCGCGTGCCGTGCCCGCCGGCGAAGATTCGAGGCACTGCGCGATGGTCTTGCCGTAATCGAGCAGGATGACGGCGCCAGACCAACCATCGGACAATAGTTTCGCGAGGAGTTCCTCCGCGGCTAACGGTGCGTCGATCATCCATCCTTCCTCGGCGGGCGGCAGCGTGCGCGCAAATTCCGCGGCGAGCGGCGTGGAAAATTCTTCTAACGGCTCAACGGTGAGTTCAGCTCCGTCGACCCGCACGCCGAGTTCATGCCAGCCGCCGCCTTGACGGACGAACCGATGGAAGGGTTGTGCGTCGAGCAGCTCGTTCGCGACGAGCACGCTGCGAGCGGGGAAGTCCGGCGTAGATCCAAAACGAAAAGTACGCAGCTCAGCGAACTGCGATGCTACGCCCGCATAATGCGCCTGGCCAGGCTCAGCGCCGATTTCGACGAGGGTATACGACTTCAAGTCGCCGACCAACGACTGCGCCGCGCCCGCAATCAGCTGGCCGAACATCGGTCCGAGGGCCGCGGCGGTGGTGAAGTCGGTCCCGGCGGCCTTGCCGACGCGCACGCGGTCAGAGGAGTAATAGCCGAGACCCGGAGCATAGAGCGCCACCTCGACCAGCCGTGCGAACGAGACCACGCCGCCGCGGACCTCGCGACGAAGCAAGGCGACGATGGCGTCATGTCGGGCCGCGGGCTCCACGGAGGAAGCGTTATGCGGTCTTTTCGCCTCCGCCAGACGAATCGGGATTGAGCCGACCTCTGAATTGACCTGACTGCAGGCAGATGATCCTCGCGATCGAAAGTTCCTGCGATGAATCGGCCCTGGCGCTCTTTGACCCGGCCCGTGGACTCGTGCGCGAGCTGATCAGCTCGCAGGCGGCGGAACATGTGAAATACGGCGGCGTGGTCCCCGAACTGGCCAGCCGCATGCACCTCTCCGCCCTCCCCCTTCTGCTCGCGGATTTTCGCGGTGAGTTGGCGCAGGCCAAGGCCATCGCCGTCACGCGCGGCCCGGGACTGCTGCCCTGTCTATCGATGGGCGTGACCCTCGCGCGTTCGCTCGCACTGGCCCGCGGCCTGCCGATCGTCGGCGTCAACCACCTGCGCGCCCACGTGCATTCACCTTTCATCGCCGTGCATGCGCAGAATCCGGTCGGGTTCGCTGCCGCCCGCGCCGCCCTCCTCCCGCA
>CAMDQP010000136.1 GCA_945906115.1 Opitutus sp. GAS368 | reverse complement strand
CGCGACCTACGCGCGAAGGGCGTCGTCTGGAACCAGACCGTCGAGGTCAGCTCGATGGAGATGGTCACCAGCTACGTCGCCAACGGCGAAGGCTACGGCATCAACCTCGCCATCCCGGAAGCCATCGAGCACCCAGAAGTCCGGGCCTTGCCACTCGAAGGCTTCGCCCCCATGGACATCGGCCTGCGCTGGACGTGCGAACTGACGCCGCTGGTACGCGATGCCATTGGCGAGTTCCAACGCTACACACGCGAGACCTGGCCGGATTGGGTAATCGACGACGTCTTGCCTGAGCCCAAGAAGGCTGGCCGACGGAAGCGAGCCTGACTTAACGCTTCGCGAGGGCCTGCGTGATCGCCACGCAGGCGAGCGCGGCGTTCTCGGCGCGGAGGACCGTCGGGCCGAGCCCCACGGGCATGAACCCTGCGGTGCGGGCGGCGGCGTATTCTTCCGAGGTCAGGTCGCCTTCGGGTCCGATGAGCCAGGTGACCTTGGAGGCCTTCGTGAAATCCAGGTGAGCGACGGCTTCGGCGTCGAACTCCAGCGAGCCCGTGAGGCGGAGTTCGCCTTCGACGGCGGCGGGCAGGCGTTCGATCCATTCGCGGAAGCGGATCGGCGCCGCGATTTCAGCGCGCCACGGATGGCCGGATTGCTTGCACGCTTCGACGGCCTGGTGCTGCCAGCGTTCGCGGCGCGTGCGAGCGCGGTCGGCGTCGAGCTTCAGTTCGCAGCGCGCGGTCTCGAGCGGGATGACGCCTGCGGCGCCGGCTTCGCAGCAGGAGCGGACCAGGTCGTCCATCGTGCCGCCCTTCGGCATCCCTTGGGCGACAAAGATTGCCGGCGAAAGCGGATCGGCCACGCGGGCGCGGATCACTTCGACCATTGCGCCGTCGCCGTCAGCGGAAGCCAGCTTGCCTTCGACCACCAGGCCTTCGCCGTCGAGGAGTACGACCGCGTCACCGCGGCGGGCGCGGAGGCTGCGGACCACGTGGGCGGATTCGTCGGCCGATAGCTTCACAAAGGCGCCGGGCTTACAGGCCGGGGCTTGCTCGTGATTGATCCAGACGCGGAGAGGGCTCATCAGACGTGGGCGACCGGGTGGTCGTAGGAAGGATCCCAGTCTTTCCAGACGGTTTCATAACCGTGGGAACGGAGCATCGCGGCGACTTCTTCAGGCGAGCGGTCGTCTTCGATCGCGAACTGCTCCAGTGAGGCCTCACGGCCTTCGGCGTAGCCGCCTGGATTCGTGTGCGAGCCCGCGCTCATCGCGGTCACGCCCACGCGGCAGGCGTGGTCGCGGAATTTGCGGCTCTCGCGGGTGCTGAGCGTCAGTTCGACTTCGGAGCTCAGCAGGCGGAAGGCGCAGATCGCTTGAACTAGGTCGCGGTCGGTCATCTCGACCTTCGGCTGCAATTCGCCTTCGTGCGGACGGATGCGCGGGAACGAGACGCTGAAGCGGCTCTGCCAGTGTTTGCGCTCGAGCCAGCGGAGGTGGAGGGCCGTGAAGAAACATTCCGCGCGCCAGTCCTCGAGGCCGAAGAGCGCGCCGAGGCCGATCTTGTGGACGCCGGCGGCGCCCACGCGATCCGGGGCGTCGAGGCGGTAGGCGAAGTCGGACTTACGGCCCTTCGGGTGGTGGACGTGATACGTCTCGCGGTGATACGTCTCTTGGTAGACCAGCACTGCGTTGAGCCCGTGGCGGCGGAGCTCGACGTATTCGGCGGTCTCCATCGGCTGTACTTCCATCGAAAGCGACGAGAAGTGCGGGCGGAGCAGGTCGAGGGCCTGGACGAAGTAGGGCACTTCCACCTTGTTGGATTCGCCCGTCAGGATGAGCAGGTGGTCGAAGCCTAGTTTCTTGAGAGCGCCCGCTTCGCGGAGGATCTCGGCCGGATTGAGCGTACGGCGCGGGACCTTGTTGCCGGCCGAGAAGCCGCAGTAGGTGCAGATGTTCTGGCACTCGTTGGAAAGATACGCCGGGGCGAAGAGCTGCATCGTGCGGCCGTAGCGGCGGAGCGTGCGCTCGTGGCTCAAGCGGGCCATCCGTTCCAGATGCGGCGCAGCGGCCGGCGAGACTAGCGCCTTAAAGTCTTCCAGGTCGGCCGCATCCGCTTCCGCGCGAGCGAGCGCACGGAGTACGTCGGCCTCTGTCTTCGCCTGGACTGAGGCAAGGACCTCGTCCCAAGGATGGGCGGCATGGACTTCGGCGAAGGACATCGGCCCGTCACTGTGGGCCAAAAACCGCGCAGAGCAAGGGCGGGCGCGTGCTCAGAGTGTCGCGGCGTAGCCAGCGGCGTCGAGGAGGGCAGCGAGCTCGGCCGGATTCTTCACCTTCACCTTAATCATCCAGGCGCCGCCGTAGGGTTCACGGTTCACCAGGTCAGGGGAATTATTCAAGCCCGAGTTAGCCTCTACGATTTCGCAGGAGATGGGGCTATAGAGGTCGGAGGCGGCCTTGACGGATTCCACCGTGCCAAAGACGTCGCCATGGTTGAAGGACGCGCCGACCTTCGGGAGGTCGACGAACGTCACGTCGCCGAGCGCCGCCTGCGCGTGGTCGGTGATGCCGATGACCGCGGTGCCGTCGGCGGCGACCTTGATCCACTCGTGGTCCTTGGTGTAATGGAGGTCGGCAGGGACGTTGCTCATGGCTTCTGGGTAAAGTGGGCGGAGATTATTTCAACCCTTCACTTCACGAAAGGCGCGGTCGCGAGGTGGAGCGGGATGCGGTGGCCGCGGATGTCGACCGTCAGCGTGGCGGAGGCCGCGTGGCCGGCGGCGACGAGGGCCGTGCCGATCGGCTTGCCGAGGACCGGGGATTGCGTGCCCGAGAGCACTTCGCCGACGGGCGTCTCGCCGGAGAAGACCACTGCGCCTTGGCGGGCGATGCGGCGATCATCGAGCGAGAACAGCACCACCGAGGAGGACGGGCCACCCTGGGCCTGGCGGTGGAGCGCTTCGCGGCCGATGAAGTCGGGCTTCGCGAACTTCACCGTCCAGCCGAGGCCGGCTTGGATAGGCGAGATGCGTTCCGAGATCTCGTGGCCGTAGAGCGGATAGTTGGCTTCCAGGCGGAGCGAGTCGCGGGCGCCGAGGCCGGCCGGAACGAGGCCGTGGGGCTTGCCGGCGGCGAGGAGTGCGCGGGCGACCTTTTCCGCGGAGGCCGCAGGCAGGTAGAGTTCGAAGCCCGGCGAACCCGTATAGCCCGTGCGGGAGATGAGGCAGCCCGGGGCGCCGGCGACTTCTCCGAACACGAAGCCGAAGCGCTTGATTGAGGCGAGCGGAGTGGTCGTGACGAGCGCGAGGATCTGTTCGGCGCGCGGGCCTTGGAGAGCGAGCTGGGCCCAGGCGGCGCATTCGTCGAGCACCTCGACCTGATGAGAGCCGATATGGGCGCGCATCCAGGCGATGTCCTTCGGCGCGTTGGACGCGTTGAGGCAAATCAGGAATTCGTCTTCCGCGAGACGGTAGATAATCAGGTCGTCGACGCAGCCACCGTCGGGCTGGCACATCACCGTGTAGCGGGCCATACCCACCTTGATTGTGGCCATCTCGTTGGTCATGATGCCGTCGAGGAACTTCGCGGCATCGCGTCCGCGGACGCGGGCTTCGCCCATGTGCGAGACATCGAAGAGGCCGGCCGTCTGGCGGACCGCCATGTGTTCCTCGATGATGCCTGTGTATTGCACCGGCATCTCCCAGCCGGCGAAGGGGACG
>CAMDQP010000135.1 GCA_945906115.1 Opitutus sp. GAS368 | reverse complement strand
GGAATAACAGAACCCAAGTGGATGACTGAGTCGATGGCAGATGACGGAATCGATGACAGAGGGCTGAAGGGAGGACTGAATAGAGGGCTGCGTTGAGGACTGAGTGGAGGACTGAATAGAGAAAGGCCTGTCACCTGTGTCGGGTAGGGCCGAGCATCCCTGCTCGGCCGCGGCCGGCCAAGGATGGCCAGCCCTACCTCAAGGCAAAGGCGTTCGACCAAGGGGAAACCGGAGACCGGATGATTGGCTGGGGTTGTTGATGTCCGCAGCCCGCTTTCCGGTTTCCGGTCTCCCTTTGGTGTTCACTTTCCCTCCGGTCCTCCAGTCCTCGGGTCCTCGATCCGCTACTGCCCCAACGGCTTCGATAGATCGAACTCGGCCTTGGTCGTCCAGCGCTGCTTGGTGCCGGCGGGGGCTTCGACGCGCGTGCGGAAGAGGACGGTGTTATCGAGGTCGAGGTTGTCGGACCAGATGAACTTCGCGCCCGCGAAACTCTCCTTGGTCTTGGTGAAGGACTCCTTGGGGTTCACGCGTTCCTCGGTGTATTCGGTCGCGTGGGCCCACTGGCTGTCATCGAAGTCGACGGCGAACCAGTCGGCCGGGACAGGCGTGTGTTCGACCTTAGGATTCTTCACATCGCCATTGAGCGGACCTTTGAAATAGCTCTTCGCCTTCCACTTCGCGTTGGTGACGGTGCCGTCGGCGAACTTCAGGACCAGGCCGGCGTCGCCGATGCGGTCGCCATATTCGAGGCCGGTTTTCGGGTCGGCGTTGTCGCGGCCCATGATGGCGATCGTCATCGGGTATTCCGGGAGGATGTCGACCGACACGACGTTGTGCGGCATATAGTCGATGGGGTCGACGACGCGGAGCTTGCCGTTGATGTAGAGGATGAACCAGTTGTCGGCGTAGACGTTGAGCTTGAGGGTGTCCTCCGTCGAGGGCTTCACCATGCCAGGCTTGTCGCCCTTCTTGCCGCCTTTGCCTTTTTTACCCTTACCTTCGTTGGGGGGCGGGCCAGATTCGTTCGCGGCGTCGCTGGTGACTTCTAGGCCCGTCGGTACGATGGCGCCGCCGTCACCAGGCGGAGGGCGTTTGCCTTTCTCGCCTTTGCCTTTGCCCTTTTCGCCGCCCTTACCGCCGGCCCCGCGTTCACCCGGAGTGTAGGTCTCGGTGGCCGTGGAGCCATCGGGGTTGGAGTAGAGGAAGGTCCAGGTCTTATCGGAGTTGAGCGTGTATTTCACGCTGAGCGGCTTACCGTTGAGGGTGTAGTTAAGGGCGTATTGGTTGCCATCGACCGTGAAGCCCTTGATCAGCGCGCCGCGGAGCGGGCTCTGCGTGTAGCTGGAGCCGGTGCGGCGGACATGGCTGGCGGAGGGCTGTGGATCGACCTGGCCGTCGACTTCCTTCACTTCCCCGTGGAAGCCGCCGTTGATATACGGATACTTCTTCTGAGCGTGGTAGTGGTAGCCAAGCGGCTTGGTCTCGTGGCCACCGAAAGCGTCGAGCTTGCCGACCGTGGAGCCGTCGGGTTCGTTGTAGCCGTAGATCGCGTAGCCATCGAGGGCGACCGCGATGGGCTTACCCTTGCCGAGCTCCTTCTCTAGGAAGACCGGCGCGTCATGGTAGTGGTAGTCGTCGGCTTTGCCGCAGTGGCCACCGAAGTCGTCGAGTTCGCCCGCAGCCTTGGTGTCATCGCCGCGGTTGTTGAGCGCGTTGAAGATCGGCACGCCGTTGGCGGCGAGCGCGATGGCACCGCGCATGAAGTGCGTCTTGGCCGACATCGGTTCCTTCGCGGGCACAGGCTTGAGCGGGATGCGCCAGGCGGTAGCGCCGGCATAGGTCTGCGGAATCGGCACCTGCTGCTGCCAGGACTTGATGCCGATCATCATCGGGTGGTCAGGCAGGCCCTTCGCCTCAACGTAGAGGTAAGTATCGTCCCAGCGGACGTTGACGTTCTTGGTGAACGTCTGGAACGGCGTGGCGATCAGCGGCGCGCTGCCGGGGGAGGCGGCGAGGTAAGTAATGGTCATCACGTATTTGACCGAAGGCTGGACGATTGCGGGCGCCTCGGACGGCGTGCGGTACTGTTCGGCGACCGGAGGGATATGCGCGTGCGTAGCGGCGTGGAAGCCGAGTGTGGCAAGCAGGAGGACGGTGGACTTGGGGCGCATGGCTTTAGATTAGGATACCATCATACCCGAAGCGACCTTAAGGGCAGGTTAAATCCCACCCAGTTCCCCAAATCAGCCCCGCAGGCGGAGCAGTTCCTCGATCCGGGCGACATCGTCTGGCTTGATGAGAAGCTTGCCGCCCGAGACGGTCTCCTTGATCTGGCCGGGCTTGCGGGCGCCGACGATCGCGGCGGTCACGCGCGGCTGGCGTAGTACCCAGGCGATGGCGAGCTCGGCGGAGTTGCGGCCGTAGCGGTGGGCGATCTCGGCGAGGCCTTTGGCCAGCGCGATATTCTTGGCGAGCAGCGGCTCGTTGAACTGCGGGTCGGCGCGACGGTGGTCGTCGGTCGGGAGGGCGTCGGCCCATTCCTTGGTGACCTTGCCGCTCAGCAGGCCTTTCTGCATCGGGCTGTAAGAGACGATGCCGATGTCGTTGGCTTCGCAGTAGGGCAGGAGCGCCGCCTCGATGCTGCGGTTCAGCATGCTGTAGGGTGGCTGGAGGAACGTCACGCGGTGGATGGGCTGGATACGTTCAAGTTGCGCGACGCTGAAGTTGCTGACGCCGGCGAAGCGGACTTTGCCTTCCTTCACGAGCTCGGCGACGGCGGACCAGCCTTCTTCGATGTCTTCGTCCGGCTGCGGCCAGTGAATCTGGTACATGTCGATGACATCAATCTGCAGGCGGCGGAGGCTGTCCTCGCATTCCTGCTTCACGCTCGCGCGCTTGAGGCGTGGCACAATCGTGCCGTCCGGGTCCCAGCAACGTTCGCATTTCGTGGAGACGATCGGCTTCTCCTTCATCTCCTTCAGCGCGCGACCGACGACTTCTTCCGAGCGGCCTAGTCCGTAGACCGCCGCGGTATCGATCCAGTTGATCCCGACGGCCATCGCCTCGTGGATGGTGCGAATCGAAAGGGCGTCGTCTTGGGCGCCCCAGCCGAATTTCCAATCGCCGCCGCCGATGGCCCAGGTACCCAGACCCACGGGCGTGAGATGGAGCGGAGAATTGCCGAGCTTACGGGTCTTCATGGCGATGAGGGTATTTCGGCCAGAGAATGAGGGAAGTCGATGACGGATGGCAGAGGGCAGAATCGATGGCTGGGTCGATGACAGAAGACTGAATCGATGACTGAGGGCTGAATGGAAACCCCGTACCCGAACCTGAACCTGATCACCCGTACCCGGCCCCTGATTGCCGAGACCCGAGACCTGAAAATGAAGCCCCCGGCCAATCACCCGGTTTCCGGTCTCCCTTTGCTGTTACCCTCAGCATGCATCGGGTAGGGCCGAGCATCCCTGCTCGGCCGCGGCCAACCAAGGATGGTTGGCCCTACCGAAAACAAAAAGGGGCCTCGCGGCCCCTTTTTATTACATGCGCTTACGCGCTCACTTCACGTCTTTCAAGAACTGCTGATACTGCGCTTCGGTCTGCTCTGCGGTGAGCTTGCCGGAGTGGATCAGGATGCGGAAGCGGAAGGTCTCGGACTGGCCGGCCTTGAGCGTGAAGTTGAGCGTGGTCTTGCCCTTGGTGAATTCCTTGGCGCCGAA
>CAMDQP010000134.1 GCA_945906115.1 Opitutus sp. GAS368 | reverse complement strand
ATCCGTCGCGTCTATCTGCTCAACCGGCTCGATTCCCCGACCAGCGGTACGTTGCTCCTTTCGCTCGACGAAGGTGTCGCCGACTTGGTCCGCAAGATGTTCGCCCGCTCGCAGGTCTGGAAGCGCTACGTCGCCCTCATCCGTGGTCGTGGCCTACGTACCCCTCGTGGTACTTGGCAGGACCAGATGGCCAAGACCAAAGGTCCCGGCGGTGGCGTGCGTTCCGAGACGGGCGCCGGCGCTCCCGCGGTGACGGTCTACGCCTGGCAGCGCTCGGCTGGCGGCTCGCTCCCCCTCTCGCTTATCCAACTCGACCCACGCACCGGTCGGACGCATCAGCTGCGCGTCCAGAGCTCCGCGCACGGTCATCCGATCCTTGGCGATCGCACTTACGGTGACTTCGAATTCAACAAGGCCGTCGGCACCGCCCGCGGTTTTAAGCGTCTCTTCCTGCACGCCGAGTCGACGCAGCTGTCTTTCGACTGGCAGGGTGCGAAGGTCGACTTCAAGGCGTCGTCGCCGATGCCAAAGGAATTCGAGGAAGCTCTGATCGCCGACGACGAGACGCCCGGTAAAGGCCCGAAGCGCCCGCGACGCGACGCCGGTACGCCGATCTCCCCCCGCCTCCGCATTCGGCTTTAAGCGGCAGGGACAATTTGGTGCCCGCACGACGTTTCTTGGATAAGGGCAAGGCGGGGAGTTATTCACAACGGCCGTCCCGGCGGAGCCGTAATTAAACGCATTTGCACCCCGTCGGAACCCGCTCAACTTATCGGGCTTCCGGCACTCCCCGTGTCGGCCCCCCATGCCCCCCCTGACCGCCGCCCTCTTGGTGCTGCTACTTTCCGCTTTGGCGGAGGGCCTGCATGCCCGTCGGGTGCGGGTCGCCGCTCGGTTGGCCTTCGGTCCCGAGGCAGTCTCCCGCGGCTGGACCATGCTGGCCCCTTTCCTCCGTTGCCTGGCGATCACGGCGTTCGCCTGGGGCTTGGCGGTGATGTGGCAGCTGCATCAAGCGGCCAAGGATGGTAAGCCCGCTGACACCAAGGAGCCGGTCCGCCTGATCTTCGTGGCCGATCTTTCACCCAGTATGTACCTCAAGGACGCGGGTCCGGAAGGGAAGCAGACCCGGCAGGAGCGCATGCGCGAAGAAGTGGAAGCGGTGCTCATGCGTGTCGGCGGCGATCTGCGTTACGGCGTGATCGGTTTCTATACCGAGGCGCATTCCGTGGTGATGGACGCGCATGATCCGGAACTCGTCCGCAACGTCTTCAACGGCCTGCCCCTCCAATATGTGATGAAGGCCGGTTCGACCGACCTCGGTACCGCCATCAACGCGGCGGTCAAGGTCGTCGATGGCATGCCGGCGCAGACGGTGCGGCTCGTCGTCTTCACCGACGGCGACACGATTCCACTCCAGCCGATTCTGCCGCGCCCGAAATCCGTTAAGGACGTGCTCGTGCTCGGCGTCGGTAATCCGCGCAAGGGCACCTTTATCGCGGGCCATCAGTCCCGGCAGGACGCCGAAGTGCTCGCGACGGTCGCGCGCGCCCTGCGTGGTTCCTATTTCGACGTCAACGAGAAGCATCTCCCGACCACCGCCTTGGGCGACCTCGTCCAACGGGCACCGTTGCCGAAATCGGGCCTCAATCTCGCGCAGTGGGCCGTGCTGGCGATGGCCCTGGGTGCTGCGACGCTCGCGCTGCTACCCGTGGCCTTGCAATATGCCGGCTCCCGCTGGCGCGTCGTCCGGCTCGAAACCGAAGCAGGGGAGGGCGCCGCCCGATGAGGAAGTTCTTCACGCTACTTTGGCTGCTCTTCCCCGTCGGGGTGGTGTATTATCATTTCAACGAAGGCCAGGCTCAGATGGCCCGCGAGAAAGCCCGTGATCATCTCGTGGCAATCCGCGAGCTTGAGCGCGCGAAGGAGCCCGATTGGGCGACGGTCGTCGAGGAATACGACAAGCTCGCCGCCGAACTGCCCCAAGACGAACGTCCGTCCGTCCGCCATCAGATACGCCTCGCGAAGGCTAAGGCGAAGATCGAGATGCTCGACGTCGCCGGCGCAATCGCCGATTTGGCCCAGTTACTCAAGGAGTCGGCGGCGGTCGACGGTGAGGACGGTTCGACGACGCGCGCGATCCGCGAGACGCTCGGCAAGGCCTACTTCTACGCGACCGCCTTGCTCAAGGCCAACGGGGCCACCGAGGACGAATGGCGCCCTTACGCTGAACGCACCCGTCAGGTGTTCCGCTACCTCGCCGAACACCAGGATCCGGCGGCCCTCGCCGATTATGAGAAACGCGTCGAAGTGGAATTCGCCCGTTCTGTCCGCCAGAATAACTTATGAAGACCCACCTCCTCCTTTGCGCCATCGGCGCTTTCGCCTTCGCCCAGGAAGCGCCCGCTCCGTCCGCGGTCGAAGGCGTGCGCGGCGTCCGCCAAGAAGGCTCCGGCAAGGTGAAGGAGATTGATCCCGCTGCGAAGAACGTCGCGCCCACTACCGTGCAGGGCGTCGACAAGGTCGACGGCGTGAAGGCGCCGGGTGGGGCCAAGGCCGTGAAACAAACGCCTCCGCCGACTTCCGTCACCGAAGGTGCGAAGCCTGTCGCGGGCGCCGGCACGAAGGCCACGCCGCCTCCGCCTGCCCCGAAGGGCGTCGAGGGCGTTAAAGGCGTGAAGCCTCCGGAAGCCGTTAAAGGCGCGGGGACGAAGGCTACCCCTCCTCCGCCCCCATCCAAGGGTCTGGTTGGGGCCGAGGGCGTGAAGCCCCCTGAAGGCGTCAAGGGTGCCGGTACCAAGGGGACGCTGCCTCCGCCTGCCCTGAAGGGCGTCGAGGGCGTTAAAGGCGTGAAACCGCCGGAGGCCGTCAAAGGCGCGGGCACGAAAGCTACGCCCCCGCCTCCGCCCGCCGAGGGACTCGCGGGCGTCAAGGGCGTGAAACCGCCCGAAGGCGTGAAGCCCGCCGCCGGCGGCATCAAGCCCGTCGAAGGCGTCACCGGCATCGGCGCTGGTAAGCAGCAGAATCTCGAAGCCGCCCTCCAGGTCCAACCCGCCGGTAAGCCCGAGCCGAAGAAGGCCAAGGCCGCCGCCGCGCTCCTCGGCGGTCCCGAGCCCAAGGGCAAGCCCACCAAGCAGGACGACCGCAAACTCTTCGAGGAGATCAAGAAGATCCCCGACAACGGTTCCTGAGCACCCACATTTTCTAAACAACAAATACCATGAGACTCCTCCGTCCGTTCCTCTGCGCCGCCCTCGTGCTCGCGGCGACCTTACCCGCCCAGCAGGCTGCGCCGCTCGACGCCAAGACCCAGCAGCAGTATGAGCGTCTGCTGCGCCATCGCTACACCCGTGACCTCACCGAGGTCTTCGCGGCGATGGAGAAATCGGCCAAGGCCGATGCCCGCGCGAACGCTGACACCCGCTTCCTCTCCGCCTTCCGCCTCGGTGATTGGGCACAGGTGCGGGCCGAGCTCGCCTCGCTGCCGCCCGAACTCGGCCGCGGCATCTACGATAAGATGCTCTCCGACCTCGCCGAGCGCCCAAAGAACGGCGTCCGCATCGAGGATATTTTCGCCCTCGCCGATGCCGCGCCTGGTGAACTCACCGACCTCGAGCTCCGCAAGATCGGGCAGATGCTCGGCCAGGTCGTCTCACCCAACGAAAGTTTCTGGATCGCCGAGCGGATGTCCCGTGGTACCGAGAAACTGGGCGGCAAGGATCCCGCCCG
>CAMDQP010000133.1 GCA_945906115.1 Opitutus sp. GAS368 | reverse complement strand
CGCCGCTGGGATGCCGTGTATCCTCGTAGAGCCGGCATAATCATAGGGGACACGTGGACACGTGCCCCCTCGCTGAAGTTACTTCTTCAGCTTAGAACAGAAACGACCGAGGCGCTCGAGGCCCTGGGCAATCACCTGGTCGGAGGTCGCGTAGCTGAGGCGAATGTAGCCTTCGGAGCCGAACGCGGAGCCCGGGACGACGGCCATGAGCTCTTCTTCGAGTAGGCGGTCGGCGAACTGCGTGGAGGTCAGGCCGAATGACTTGATATTCGGGAAAAGGTAGAAGGCGCCCTGCGAGCGGTAGCAGGTCAGGCCGGGGATGGCGTTGAGGCCGGCGAGGAGGTTGAGGCGGCGCTTGTCGAAGACGGCGCCCATCTCGGCGAGGGAAGCCTTGGCCTTGTCGGGGTGCTGGTGCACCGCGAGGGCACCGAACTGCGCGAAGGTGGTGGCGTTGGACGAGATCTGGCTCTGCAGATCGGCCACGGCGGCGGCGAGGGCTTTGTCGGAGGCGACGAGGGTACCGAGGCGCCAGCCGGTCATGGAGTAGCTCTTGGCGTAGCCGGAGACGGTGATGGTCAGGCGGGCGGCTTCGGGGGAGAAGGTCGCCGGACTGCAGGTGGTCTGGCCGTCATAGACGAGGTTCTCGTAGATTTCATCGGACATAATCCAGACGTTGGCCTGCACGCAGATGGCCACGAGGGCTTCGAGCTCGGCGCGGGAGTAGACGGCACCGGTCGGGTTGGACGGGCTGTTGATGATGACCATGCGCGTCTTCGGGGTGAGCGCGGCGGTCAGCTGGGCCGGGGTGATCTTGAAACCGGTGACGTCTTCGGCGTTCACGACGACGGGCTTACCGCCGGCGAGCTTCACCATCTCAGGGTAGCTCACCCAATACGGGGCCGGGATGATGACTTCGTCGCCGGCGCTGATCGTGGCGAGGATGGCGAGGTAGCAGGACATCTTGCCGCCCGGGGAGACGACGACGTTGGCGTCGGCGATGCCGGTGAAGCCGCGACGGGTGTAATCTTCGGCGATGGCCTTGCGGAGAGCGGGGATGCCTGGCGTGGGGGCATACTTGGTCTGCCCCTCGGCCAGGGCCTTGGCGCAGGCGTCCTTAACGAACTGCGGGGTATCGAAGTCGGGCTCACCGACGCCGAAGCCGACGACGTCCTTGCCGGCGGCCTTGAGGGCCTTCGCCTTGGCATCGACGGCGAGGGTCGGTGAGGGGGCGACGTTACGGGCCCAGGAGGAGAGAGCGGGATTCGACATTGCTTAGAACCCCACGCAAAGGACTCCCAGCGGATTGGCAAGACTGACCGATTAGGGGTAGGGATAGGGGTCGGGGTAGGACAAACCTGACACCGTAAGCGAAAGAGTCCGAGACCCTGCCGACATGATTCAAAACTACCCCTACCCCTGCCCCAACCCCTCCCCCTGGCGAGCCTCGCTCGCCTTAGATATCGATGGCGTCGTCCTTGGCCTTCTGGGCGCTAGCCTTGGCTTCGTTGGCCCGGCGCAGCGGCTTGAGCTGATCGATGCCGACGGAAGAGGAGATCATCCAGGAAGTAATCGAAATGGTCAGGGTAGCCATCGCCCAACTCTTTACCTGCAAGTCCCTGATCAGGCTGTCCGTCAGGGCGAGGATGGCGCCGTTGGTCACGAAAAGCACCAGGTAGGCACCCAAGCCGAGGGTGATGATCAGGATGGGAATCGAGACGATCATGAAGATCGCTAGGAGGAATGGGCGAAGGAAAGAGTTGAACAGACCGAGTACGACCGCGACGACACCGAGCGTCAACGCGTCGCCGTAGGTAAGGAAATCGAAATATTTTGCCAAGAAGACCCCCAATGCAAGGGAGCCCCATTCGAGGACCAAGACTCCGAGACGACGTGCGACTTCCATCCCCGCATCATACCACAGGAAAGCCGCCCGACAAGGGAGACTTTCCGGTGGACGACTTAGCGGGTGTGACGGACGTCCTCGCCGGAGAGGAGGAAGATGACCTGTTCGGCGATATTCTTGGAATGATCGCCGATGCGCTCGAGGGCCTTGGAGATGAAGATCAGCTCGACATCGGAGGCGGACACCTTGGTGGAGTCACCGGTCTTGCCGAAGAGTTCCTCGTAGTTCCTGCGATTAAGGGCATCGATCTCAGCGTCGCGCACGAGGACTAGGCGCGCCTTCTCGATATCGCCTTCGATAAAGCTGTCGAGGGCGAGGCGCAGGACTTCGCAGGCGATGATACCTTCGGCCGGGACGTGCAGGAGGTTCTTCACCGGTCCGCGCTCAGAGATAACCATCGCACGCTTGGCGATGACGGAAGCCTCGTCGGCAATACGCTCGATATCATGGCCGATATCGCGGACGGCGAGCAGCAGGCGAACATCGCTTCCCATCGGACCAAAGAGGGTCAGGTAGCGCATGATTTCGCGGTCGACGCGCTTCTCGAGCTCATCGACACGATCATCCATACCGCGGACCTGCAGGGCCAGAGAATCATCACCGGTCTCGACGGCGCGGAGCACCAGGCGGGACATGTCGAGCGAACGCTCACCCATCAGGATCAGGTCGTCCCGGAGTTGGCGGAGTTCGTCGTGGAAGAAGCGTTGCATGGTATTTTGTGTTAAAGAATCAACCGAAACGGCCCGAGATGTAGGCCTCGGTCTGAGCCTGAGACGGGTTCATGAAGATCTTCTCGGTAGTATCGTATTCGATCTGCTTGCCGAGGTAGAAGAAGGCCGTGCGGTCAGAGACGCGAGCGGCCTGCTGCATGGAGTGGGTCACAATCACGATCGTGAACTGCTCCTTGAGTTCGTGGATGAGCTCTTCGATTTTACCAGTGGCGATCGGGTCGAGGGCCGAGCAAGGCTCGTCCATCAGCAGGATCTCCGGGCGATTAGCGATGGCGCGGGCAATACACAGACGCTGCATCTGGCCGCCGGACAGGCCGAGGGCGCTGTCGTCGAGGCGGTCCTTCACTTCATCCCAGAGCGCGGCCTTACGAAGCGAGGTCTCGCAAGCTTCCTCGAGCACGGCACGGTCGCGGACGCCAACCACGCGGAGGGCGTAGACAACGTTCTCAAAGACCGACTTAGGGAATGGATTGGATTTCTGGAAGACCATGCCCACGCGGCGGCGGAGGGAGATGACCTCGAGGCCGGGGTCGTAGATCGAACGTCCGTTGATGGTGATGTCCCCTTCGTGACTGATGCCATCGACGAGGTCGTTCATACGGTTCAGGTTGCGCAGGAGCGTGGACTTACCACAGCCGGAGGGGCCGATGAAGGCGACCACCTGGCGCTCCGGGATGTCGAGGGAGATGGCGTCGAGGGCCTTCTTCTGGCCATACCAGAAACCGTAATCCTTGATGGTGATATAGTCTTTGCGCCCTTCGCGTTCGGTGGCGGGGCGGACTTTGATGCGTGAGGACGAGGGAGGATTCATGATTTCGGGCATGATGTGGTTTGTTTTTAGAAGGAGGCACCCTTGAAGCGAGCGCGAAGGCGGTTGCGGATCGTGATCGCGCCGATATTTAGGCAGACGACTAGGACGATGAGCAGAAGCGTGGTCGCAAAAACCATGGGGCGGGCCGCGTCGGAGTCCGGCGACTGGAAGCCAAGGTCATACACGTGGAAGCCCAAGTGCATGAATTTACGGTCCATGTGCAGGAACGGAGCAGTGCCATCGAAAGGTAATGTCGGGGCGAGCTTCACGACGCCGACCAGCATCAGC
>CAMDQP010000132.1 GCA_945906115.1 Opitutus sp. GAS368 | reverse complement strand
AAGGGCCGCAAACTTTCCACGAACGAGATTGAAATCTGGAATGGCTTCATGACCAAGCGCGGCTGGCGCGACGAAGCCAACGAAGTGCTCGTCCGTCGGCTCAAGGAGAACGGCCTCACCGTCGACGCGGGCGTGGACACGATGTTCGATTACATCGAGGTCGATGAAGGTCGCCCGGCACGAAAAGCGGCGCTTTAAGGCGGGTTTGTCATAATAACCTTATAATTAGGGGTTGAGCGAGGGAGCAGCCGGGCTAATCCTGAACCTCCCCATTTTCCGAACCGTATCTTTGCCGATACTCCTTCGCTTTGCGTCGCCTTCTCACATCAACGCCCCGTCCGACGGGGAACGGTCTTCGGACCGGGGAGGGACGCGCATGATCCTATCACTGCTCTTAGCTCAGGTGGCCGAACAGGCTCCGGTGGTGGCGAAAGCGTCGCCAGCCATCGTGAATAATTTCCAAATCGCCCTGCTGGCCTTCAAGTCGGGAGGCTGGATCGTCGCGCTCATCGGCGCCGCCGCGATGGTCGGTCGTCTGCTCGTCGACGAGGCCGCCGACGCCAGCTGGCAGCGCTCGCTCCGCCACGTCATCGCCGCCGCCATCTTCGCGGTCATCGCCTATTTCGTCACGTTCCAGTGGGAGCTCTCGGCCTTGAACAAAGCCATCGTCCAGGGGCTCTGTGGCGCCGTCGCGCCCGAACTCGTCGACTGGCTGTCGATGAACATCCGCAAGAAGCTCGGCTTCAAGGACAAGCAGCGTAAGCCGGCCTGGCGGCGTCTTTTCTCCCGCAAAAAGAAGCCCAAGCGTCGCCGTCGCGCGACCGCCAAGCAGGCCGCCCTGGCGAAGAAATCCCCAGCGAAGGCTGCGCCTAAGAAAGGCGCCAAGAAACCCGCCGCCCAGAAGGTGCCCGCCGAAAAGAAGACGCGCGCCAAGAAGCCCGACGACGGTCAGTCTTCCCTGAATCTTTAACCCCCAAACTCCATGTGTGCCCAGCGTAGCCGCGGTCGATCCGCCAAGAACAACCTCATCCAGGCCGAGATTGGCATCGTCGGCATGGCCGTCGTGACCTTGCTCGTCTCCCTTGCCGGCCTCTGGTTCAGCCACGAGCTGCGTGATACCACCAAGCGCGTGAAGGATACGACCATCAGTATCCAGTCCTCCTTCGAGGCCTATAAGAGCGCGATGAAGTCCACTGATACGGGCGTCGTGCTTTTTACCGACCAGGGCACGAAATCGGACAACAAGAACGTCGAAGTGACCGCCACCGCGGCGACTAGCGCCTTGGAAGTCGCCGAGCGTGACACGAAGCAGTCCATCAAGTTGCTCGACCAGGTGATCGAGCTGCTGGCCACCTATGAGACCGTCACGGTGACCTTCGGCGCCTCGGCGTTGATTTTCGCGCTGTTCGTGGCCATCCGTCGGTTCCGGATGTAAGCGAGCGTAGCTTAGGCGAAGTGGCCGAAGCCGCGGACTTTGAACGGTTCGCCGTCCGCAACGTCGCGGGCGAGGCCCGTGCCAGTCTCGACGACACCAATGCGGGTCAGCGGGGTCTTCGGAAAGGCTTTACGAAAATGCGCTTCAATTAGGTCAGCGCGGTCGGCGCCTACGCTGAAAAGCAATTCGTAGTCTTCACCGTCTTGCAGGGCGTGTTCGAGTGTGGGTTTACCGTCGGATTTGGCGAGCACGGCGGCCGCGTCGGCGATGGGCAGATGGGCAACGCTAATCCGTGCGTCGAACTTGGTTCCAAGCAGGCCCGGGAGGTCCTTGGCGAGACCGTCGGAAAGGTCGGTGCACGCCGTGACTTCGCCGTGGCTGCAGAGCCACTCGCCCTCGGCGAGGCGGGGTGAGAAATCGAGGTGCTTGCCGTAGAGTGAGCCGCCGAGCTGTCCGGTGACGAAGAGCACATCACCCGCGGCGCACATCTTGCGCGTGAGGATGCGGTGGGCGAAGCCTTGGACGGCGAGTGTGCCGATGAAGGCGCCGTTGGGTCCGCGGCAAATGTCGCCGCCGACGATGCGCAGGCCAGCCTTGGCGGCAGCACGACCGGCGCCGTGGGCGAAGTCGGTCAGCCAGGTCGCGTCGACGTCGGCGCCGATGACGAGGGAGAGCAAAGCGTCGGACGGGACGGCGCCGGCCGCAGCGAGGTCGCTGAGGTTACGGTTCACCAGCTTGACTCCGGCACGGATGCCGTCGCAGGCGGCGTCGAAGTGTCGGCCGAGGATGACCGAATCGATCGTGCTCGCGCGGATGGAGCGTCCGCCCGTGGTGGGCAGGTGCGCGCAGTCGCCTCCTGGTCCTTCGGGGAAAGGCGGGGCGGCTTCGGCGAGCGACTGCACCACGCGGCGGATGAGTTCTTCCTCGGTCAGCTTGGCGACCGAACGGTCCGCAGCGGTGGTGAGGGCTCCCATGGTTTCAGAGCGTGGAGGCGTTCGGGGCCAGTTTCAACCAGAGTAAGTTCCAACCGTTGAAACTGCAATGGATGGCCATGCAGGTCAGTAGGCCATAGCGGTCGCGGACCAGGCACATGAAGGCCCCAAAGGCGAATAAGGGCAGGGCGGCGGACGGGCTCAGGTGCGCCGCGCTGAAGAGGGCACCGGTCGCGACGATGGCGATCCAGCGGCCATGGCGTTCGGAGGCGGCGCCCAGGCGACGGAGGCCGGGGTAGATCATCCCGCGGAAGGCGAGTTCTTCCATGATGGGGGCACCCATCGTCACCGCTAGGGCAATCGTGAAGAAGCGCCACGTGTCGACGTCGGTCTTGAGCACCGCGTCTACGATCTCCTGGGGTTCATCGGCGGGCGGCTGGCCGGCCCAACCGCTGAGGAAGAGTTGTTCCCAGGCGACGTGGAAACCCTTCCAAACCAGCGAGGCGGCGAGGCCCAGCGCGAAGATTGAGAGCAGTCCGAGGAGCACGCGGGGGAAGCTAAAGGCACGGAGCGCCTGAAGAATGGGCGAGCCTGGTAACATCGGCTCATCGGTCTCGATGGAAGGAGCCCAGTCGAGCGTTCGAGGTGCGAGCGCGCCCATGCCGAGCATCGCCAAAGCCGCGGCGAGCTGCCCGCTGAACGCAGCGGTAAAAATATGCGCCTGTGAGAAGCCGAAGTGGGTGGAGAAGCTTTGCGCCACCATCTGCGTCACTACGCCGAAGAGGATGCCGAAGGCGAGCAGGCCGGTGCAAAGGCCCATGATTGCATCGCTAGCGGAAATCGTTGTCGCGCCGGTCTTGCCCGGCAGGTTTTGCCAGCACTTCAGCGCGTATATCCCGATGAACACCGCGAGGAGATTGACGATCACGCACGCCCAATCCCAAGGCCCGAAGGCATCGAGGGACAGCGTGAGCTCGTCCATCTTCTCTTAGGCTCCGAAGACCTGACGACCGCCGACGAACGTCGCGCGGACGCGGCCCGTGAGAGCGCGACCGACGAGCGGGTTGTTGCCGGACTTCGAGCAGAGGTTGGCGGAAGTAGGCGTCCAGGCGGCCTTCGTATCGAGGATGACTAAGTCGGCGAGCGCGCCAGCCTTGAGCGTGCCAGCGGAGAGCCCGAGGGCCTTGGCCGGTCCGTGGGTCAGGCGGGCGATGAGGAGGGAGAGGTCGGCGTGTCCGCCGGTGACGAGCGCCGTGTGGGCGGCCGCGAAGGCCGTCTCGAGCGTCGCAGCGCCGAACGGAGCCAGGTCGAACTCACAATCCTTCTCGGTGGCCGTGCAGGGAGAGTGGTCGGAGCAGATCGCGTCGATCGTACC
>CAMDQP010000131.1 GCA_945906115.1 Opitutus sp. GAS368 | reverse complement strand
TGGAGTGAGAGGACCAGAATGAGACCGAGCGTATTGCCTAAGGCATTGTAGACTCCTGAGCGCCAGGCCGAGGCGCCTTCGTGGCGCGATCCTCCGTTCACACGGAGGGAATTGGCGAAATAGAAAACGAAGAACAACGGGATGTATTCTAGTGCAACGATGAGCATTTTGGGCGGAAAGGCCGTCGAAGCGGCGACGAAGAGGCAGCGGAAGTCTGCATGGAAAAGCGTGTAGCAGGCGAAGAGCAGAGCGTAGAATAGCCCGACGACGGTAAAAGCGAGCAAGGCGGTGAGGCCAGCGGCCTTGGCGTTGAGTTTCAGGCCCCACATGGAGGGCGTGACGCCATGATGACGGCCATGGAATCGGTATGCGCCCCAGAACAGCGTCAGGGCGATCGTGCCGTTGGCGAGAGCCCAGAGCAGCAGCGCGTTGTTGATTCGTTGCGGGAACCACCAGGTCTGCTTCACCGAGCTCGCTTCGGGGAAGACCGTGAACGTCGCCATCGAGAGCGGCATGAAGAGTACGGCGGCCACCAAGGCCCCAAAGAAGAATAAGCACCACGTGAGCTTACGGCCGGAAGGGGAGGGGGCAGGGAGGGCTGGTGGCGCCGGCTGACGGACGGCGGCGAAGAAGGGCAGGCGCAGGAGCAGCCCAGCGCAAGGGATTACGAAGAGTAATCCGCCGACGAGGCTTATGGTGGTGGCGGCTTCGCGGAATTTCCATCGCTGGTCTTTAGGCGATAGCGGCGACGGTGCTTTCAAGGTGCGATCGAAGAAATCCACGACGTTCGTGACGAAACGGTCGTCGTAGGGAAGTAGCGGGTGGATACCGGCCGTATTATGGACGATGCGGTACGTGCGTTGGCCGGTTTCGCCGTAAGCGCGGCCAATCTCAATCGCCTTCAGTTTATCGTCGGCTGGCCGGGCGGAATTGACGAGCGCCAGCGACTCCGCTGCCGTCCGCATATCGGCACTACCGGCGATATTACGGAAAGCGCCTTCATCCGAACGCGCGTAATCCATGCCCACGTTGGCGTCAATCGGAGCGAAGAGCTCTTCTTTCATCGTGAGGACGTAACCGCCGACGAAGATGGTCGTGAGCAGGTTCTCCCGGCGGGCCGAAGCGGTCTCTTGTTCCGTCACCGTACGTCCCATCTCGGAGTCGAGGCGCGTCGCGCGGCGCAGGGCCGTAGCCTGGCGGGCGCCGAACTGGGAAGCCGTCTGCATGACGGCGTTGCCGCCAGCGGAGTAACCGAAGGCGCCGACGCGTGAACGGTCGATGAAATCGGGGCCGTTCTTCCCGTGGACGTACTCCGCCATCGCGACGAGTCCGTAACCTTCCTTCGTCGCCGAACGCCGCTCCATCGTCGAGCTGGAGGCACCTTGGTTATAAGGGTCGATCGTGATCACCACGAAGCCGCGGCGGGCCAGCTCCATCGAGAAGGACGCCATCGTCTCCTTGCTGCGTTCGAAGCCCGGGCAGATCAGTACCGCCGGGGCGGGCTGTTCACGGGTGGCGGTGGCCGGACGAAAGAGGTCGGCCGTGACCCATTGTCCATTGACCGTATCGAGCCGGAAGTCCGTAACTTCGACGCGACCTCCATCGCTTTGAAGCAGATGGCAGGCCAGACCCCCGCCGAAGATCATCAGCAGGGACAGAATCAGCAGGCGCCAATGGGAGGGGGTCTGGGTCACGGGGGGAGCGTCCTGCAGATATGTTCCTTGGGGAGGCGGTCGGGCAGGTCGAGGAAAAGTTCCTCTGCAGTCATGGCTTCTGTCCTTCAGTCAATGTTCGAAGGCGTTGACGAGCAGACTCGACGAGGTGAGATTCCCTTCATGCGCAGCCTCTTGCTCGTCCTTCTCCTATCGGTCTTCTCACCCGTCTATGCCAAAGAAGATCTGGCTCCGCCGGCCGGCCTCAAGGTGCTGAGCGCGGGCCATAGTTTCCACGTGTGGATGCCTCCGCTGGTCGTCGAGATGGCCAAGGCCGCGGGTATCCAAGGACATGAACAGCTGGCGATCTCCTCTATCGGCGGTTCCAAGGTCATCCAGCACTGGGACCTGCCGCCGGAAAAGAATAAGGCCAAGCCGATCCTCGAGGCAGGTAAGGCCGATCTGTTTACCATGGCGCCGACGTTTCTGCCGGATCCGGGTATCGAGAATTTCAGCAAACTTGGACTGCAGCATAACCCCAAGCTTCGTCTGACCCTCCAACAAAACTGGGTGCCGTTCGAGGATTCGGAAGTCTGGCTCTCCAAGAGTAAGCCCAAGTCCATCGACCGGGACGTCCTGACCATGGCCCAGCTTCGGGCGAAGAATGAACCTTATTTCAAGCTCATCGAAGACCACGTGAAGGAGATCAATCAGCGTATCCCCGCGGCCAAGATCGCCATCGTGCCGAGCGGCGAGGCCGTGCTGGCTCTGCGCGACAAGGTCATCAAGGGCGAAGCCCCCGGCATCAAGACGCAGAACGAACTCTTCAGGGATGCCCTCGGGCATCCTGGCGCACAGATCCGCGTCCTCTCGGCGTATTGTCATTTCTCGGTTATCTACCGACGCAGTCCGGTCGGATTGCCTGTGGTCAGCCAGCTCACCAAGCTACCGGAAGCCGAGAAGCTCAATCGTCTGCTGCAGGAGATTGCATGGAAGGCTGTCACTGGCTACCCGATGAGCGGAGTCGCTCAGTAAGGAATCCTGCCAAGAGGGCGGTAGTGACGGCTTGAAGGTTTTGAGTTAGCTGGTTGCATTGGCATACCCCGCCATGAAGCACCTGCTTACCTTGCTCAGTCTCGCCCTCGTCTTGGTCGCCGCCGAGCCCCCGAAGGGTGAGCCGACGAACGCCAAGGAAGCGGCGGCCAAGAAAGCGGCCCAAGATGCCGCCGTGGAAGTGAAGTATCAGGCTTTGGTCGCCCAGCTCTCACCGGAAGAGCAAGCGTGGGAGAAGGTGCTGCAGGCTAACCTCGGTAACGGCTTTTACCTGCCTCTACACAAGCGCGGAAAAATCGCCGGCCAGTCGAGTGCGTGGGACTTCGTGAAGGACGACCTGAAGCTACCGCGCGTCCTGCTCATCGGCGATTCCGTTTCGCGTGGGTACACCCAGCCGACGCGCAAGGCCCTTGCGGGCAAGGCGAACGTCCATCGCGCCCCGGCTAATTGCGGTCCCACCGCTTCGGGCCTCAAGAACCTCGACGCCTGGCTCGGTGAAGGGAAGTGGGACGTTATCCATTTCAATTTCGGCATCCATGATCGGGCCACGCCGGCGGCCGACTACGTGAAGCGCCTCGAAGAGATTGTGGTGCGGCTGGAGAAGACCGGGGCTAAGCTCATCTGGACCAGCACCACGCCGATTCCGGATAATCCCGCCCAGAAGCAGACCGCCCAGTCCATCGTCGAGAAGAACGCCCTTGCTGCCGAAGTCATGAAGAAGCACGGCATCCCGACGGATGACCTCTTCGCGGCGATGACTCCCCGTCTGGCCGAGTTCCAGCCGCCGCTCGACGTGCATTTCACCGGAGCCGGTTATGATTTCCTCGGTGCTACGGTGGGCGAAGCAATCCTCGCGAGGTTGAAGTAGGGCTATCGGCCGTGTTTTGAGGATGTTTCCGCTATGACAGGCGACCCGGTTGACTACTTAATAGCCTAATAGTATAACGGTGGCATGCCGCATCCGCCTCTTAAAGTCTTCTATAGCCCCCTTTATGCTGTCATCGGTAAGATGGAGACCGTCACGAAATCGAAGATTGTGGCCTCGCTCATCGAGGCCGG
>CAMDQP010000130.1 GCA_945906115.1 Opitutus sp. GAS368 | reverse complement strand
ACTCTCATCTACCTCCTTCATCATCAGAGCGAAGACGCCGCCAAGGCCAGCTTCGGCGCTTTCCGCACTGACGCAGCTTGGATCGCCGCCAAGGGCGCTTCCGAACAGAAGGCCGGCGGTTCGCTTACGATCAAGGACGGTGTGAAGTCCGAGTTCCTCACCCCGACCGATTACTCCCCGGTCAAGTAATCCTTAGGGAAGCCGACCAAAGAAAAGCCCCTCACGTGAGGGGCTTTTTTATCGATTCCTTAGGCTTTCCCTGGAATCGAAGGTGCCTCAGTCGGCAGCTTGACGGTGCCTTTCTCGAAATCGAGCGGGCTGACGGAAGCCTTGAAATTGTAGTAAGGCGACTTCTCGTGCTTGAGGAGGTCGTCGAACTTCACCATCTCGCCAGTGTAGGCGGAGATGCGACCCATGATGACGGCGAGATTGGTCTCGGCGATCTGTCGGGCGTCATTGACCGGCTTGCCGTTGTAGGCGCCACGGATGAGGTCGACATGCTCCTGGACCATGGAGTCGTCGGTATCGAGTTTGATGGCCGGGATATCTACCTGCTTCTGGCCAAACATCTTGCCGGCTCCAAAACAGGAACCCGTCGCTCCGGTGAAGAACTCGCCGACGCGACCGGAGGTACCGGTGATCTGGCGGCACTGGCTGTGGATGCGGACGCCGTCGCCGAAATCGTAGTCGACGCTAAAGAAGTCGAACATGTTGCCAGTCTCGCGTCGGGCGCGTCCGCCGAAACCGAGGGCGCTCACGGGCGGGCGGCCGAGGAACCAGATGGCGACGTCGACGTTATGGATGTGCTGCTCGACGATATGGTCGCCGGAAAGCTCCGTGAAGTTGAGCCAGTTGCGGTTCATGTAGTCCGCATCGGTGTCGTCCTTGGCCCGACGACGGATCCACGGCACGGTGCCGTTCCACTGGACCACGCCGCCGCGGAGCGCGCCAATAGCGCCGGCGTCGATGAGGGCCTTGTTCTTCATGTACGAGGCGTCATGACGACGCTGAGTGCCGGCCACGACGGCGAGGCCCTTCTTCTTGGCTTCCTCACCGGTGGCGATGATGGCACGAGCGCCAACCGGGTCGACGGCGACGGGCTTCTCGACGAAGCAGTGCTTACCAGCAGCGACGGCGGCGGCAAAGTGAACGGGGCGGAACGCGGGCGGGGTCGCCATGAGCACGAAGGCGCAATCCGTGGCCATGACCTTCTGGTAAGCGTCGTAACCGACGAAGACCTTGGTCGCGGGAAGCTTATAAGTGTCGTTCAGGCGCTTGGCGCGATCCTCGAAGGCATCGGCCAGGGCGACGACCTCCGCTTCCGCGCCGAGAATTTTGCAAGCGGCGATAAACTGCCCGAGGGCGCCAGTGCCGCGACCGCCGCAGCCGATGAGGGCTACCTTGATCTTGGACGGGACTGACTGTCCGCGGAGAATGGAAGGGGAGGCGGCTAGAGCGAGTCCGCTCAAGGCCAGGGTGGAGACGAAATCGCGACGTGGGATGGGGTGTTCCATGGTTTGAGATTGTGAGGTCGGCCGAGGGCTCACAAAGGTATTCTTTTCTTAACGATGTTCGCCAAGCCCCCGAGAAACATCCTCCTTTGGGTCGCCATCCTCGCCACGGTCTCGCTGGTCGTGGGCGCCGCTGGGGCGGGCTTTCTCCATACCCTCGAGGCCGTCACTAGGCTCTACCAGTCGACTCCTTGGCTGATCGTCTCCCTGCCGTTCATCGGACTGCTCACGGTCTGGCTTTATAAGGGCCCCCTGAAGGCCTCTGCCGGGGGCGTGAAGGACCTGATCGCCCAGATCAAGGCTCCGACCACCCCCCTGCCTGCGACCATGGGGCCGTCGATCATCGGGACGACCCTACTCTCTCACCTTGGCGGGGCCTCGGTCGGCCGAGAAGGCACCGCCCTCCAGATGGGCGGCGCGATCGCCGACCAAGGTTCGCGCTGGATTGACCTGAACGAATCCGAACGACGCACCTTGATCCTCTGCGGGGTTTCGGCTGGCTTTGCGACCGTCTTCGGCACGCCGATCGCCGCGGCGATTTTCGCCTTGGAGTTCGTGCGACTTCGCAGCTGGGCGATCATTCCCTGCTTAGCTACCGCCTTCCTCGCAGACCTCGTGGGTCGTAAGCTCTTCTTCGCCCAGCATGCCAACTACCGCCTACCCCTCCCGGCGGATTACGATCTCAGCGGTCTCGGCTCCGCATTGGCGCTCGGGGTTACCTGTGGTCTGATCGCTCGACTCTATGTCTGGCTATCTCGACGGGATGCGGCTCGTCCTAATCCCGAGCCCTATAGGCTCGTCTTTTTCACCGGCGTGTTGTTCTCGCTGATGGTGTACTTCAAACAGTTAAGCGATTTCACGGGGCTCGGCTTGCCAGTAATCGATGCCGCGTTGGTCGAACCCGCGCCTCCGCTATATTTTATCCAAAAGTTTGTTATGACGGGCATGTGCGTCTGGGCCGGCTTCCGCGGCGGCGAAGTCACCCCGCTCTTCTTCGTCGGCGCGACCCTCGGCAGCGCCGCCGCCGTCCTGCTGAGCCTTCCGCTGAGCGTCTGCGCCGCGCTCGGGTTCGTCGCCGTCTTCGCCGGTGCAGGAGCCGTCCCGCTGGCCTGCGCCGTGATGGCCTGCGAACTCTTTGGCCCTTCGATCGGCGGCTACGCCCTGGTCACCTGCGCCGTCAGTTGGCTCGTCGCCGGTCGCAAGGGATTATACGACGAAGCTTGAGTCTGCTTAGACCGTAAGGGCCGACCAAGGGACTTGCCATGCGGGGGGTAAGGGCTATGGCTTGCAAAGCCGCCCAGTTATTCCGCCGGCATCCCGACCTAACTATTTCCGAACGTCCATTAACCGACACTTACCCAAACAAATGCCGACCGCCACCCACGTTGAAAACCCTGATGTCATCCTGATTGGCAGCGGGGTGATGTCGGCCAATCTCGGAGCGATGCTGAAGCGGCTCGATCCGCGACTTTCCATCCAGCTCTATGAGGCCAGCGATGGCTTGGCACAGGAGAGTTCGGATGGCTGGAATAACGCTGGCACTGGGCATGCGGGGATCTGCGAGCTGAGTTACACGCCCAAGCGCGAGGCGGATGGCTCGGTGAAGGTGGCCAAGGTCATCGAGATCTTCGAGCAGTTCGAGCAATCGAAACACTTCTGGAGCTACGCGGTGGCCAACGATATGGCCAGTCACCCGAGGGAATTCATCAATCCCGTCCCCCACATTAGCTTCGTGCATGGAGCTGACCAGGTGGAATTCCTCAAGGCCCGTCACGCCGGAATGTCGGCCCACCATTTCTTCCGGGAGATGGTCTTCACGACTGACCGCACCACCCTGGCGAGTTGGGCACCGCTCCTGGTCGAAGGTCGGGGCGACGAACCCATTGCCGCGACAAAGATGGACGGGGGCACCGATGTGAACTTTGGCGCCATCTCTCGCAAGCTGCTAAGCTGGCTAGGACGGCAGGAGGGATGCGGGGTCGCCTCCGGCCATCGCGTGATCGGCCTGCGTAGAAACAGCACGGGCTGGGAAGTCCGCGTGAAGGAGTCAGCGACGGGGCTGGTTCGGACAAACCGCGCCAAGTTCGTCTTTGTCGGCGCGGGCGGAGGCACGCTTCCGCTGCTACAGATGTCCGGCATTCCGGAGGCAAAGGGCCTAGGCGGTTTCCCTATCGGCGGCCAGTGGCTCGTTTGCGACAATCCAGAAATCGTCGAGAAGCACCAGGCAAAGGTCTATGGTCAAGCGCTCGCCGCGGC
>CAMDQP010000129.1 GCA_945906115.1 Opitutus sp. GAS368 | reverse complement strand
CTTACGACCTCATCTTCCCGCTGTTCCTGTTTATGGCCGGCGTCTCTACGCCGTATTCGCTGACGCGTCGCCTGACCGAAGGCGCCCGCGGCGAAGTCTGCCGCAAGATTATCCAGCGGGGTCTGATTCTCGTGCTCCTCGGTATCATCTATAACAACGGCCTCCAGTGGAAGGGGCTTGAGAACATGCGCCTCGGCAGCGTGCTCGGGCGTATCGGTCTCGCGGGCATGTTCGCCCAGCTTATTTTTGTCTTCAATTACGAGACCCCAAAGCGCCTTTGGACCTGGCTCGCCGGCATCTTGCTTGGCTATTGGGCGATCTTGTCGTTCGGCCATGCGCCTGGCTTCGCGCCCGGCGATCTCACGATGGAAGGCAACTTCGCCAGTTACGTCGACCGACTGCTGCTGCCGGGTAAACTCCACAAAGGCATCCATGATCCCGAAGGCCTGCTCGCGGTCTGGCCCGCGATCGGCAACGCCTTACTCGGCATCCTCGCCGGCCTTTGGTTGCGTCGTTCTGCCGAGGAAGTCTCCGGCGACCGTAAGGCAGCCGGTCTGGCCCTTGCCGGCCTCGCGCTGCTCGCCGTGGGCGGCCTCTGGAGCTTCGTGTTCCCGTTGAACAAGAACCTTTGGACCAGCTCGTTCGTCCTCTGGACCTGCGGTTGGTCGAGTCTGCTGTTGGCTTCGTTCTATTGGCTCATCGACGTCCGCGGTTGGCTGAAGGCATTCGGCGCCTTCTTCGCCGTCATCGGCATGAATTCCGTCCTCATCTACATGTCCGGCAAGTTCCTCAACTTCGACTTTACCGGACAGGCGATCTTCGGCGGTCTTGCCCGAGCCTTCCCTCCGGCGGTGGCCTCAGTGATACTCGTCACCGGCATCTTCGCGGTGAAGTGGTTGCTCTTCTGGTTCCTCAAGCGTCAGAAGATTTTCCTGAAGGTGTAGGGCGGGTCTTCGCTTGTCTTCCCCTTGCCCGTGCGGACGCTGTTGGGATGTCCGAACCTAAGCTGAAGATCACCCGAGGCGACATCATCGCCCGAGGTGTCCTCTGCCATTGTCCCAACTGCGGCAAGCGCGGCCTGCTCGCCTCGTGGTTCCGCCTGGGCAAGGCTTGCCGCTCGTGCGGCATGGACCTCGCGCGTTCGGCCGGGATCTATTCCGGCACGACCTCAATCGGCTATGTCGCCTCCATCGTCTTCGTCATCATCCCGGTCTGCTTCCTCGTGGTCTTCAAGGTCCTGTCCGTGACCACTGGCGTGCTGCTCGGCATCTTCGGTTCTTTCGGCTTCATCGTCCTGATCTACCCGGTCATGCTCTGCTGGATGGTGATGGCCTACCATGTGGCCCTGCCCGGCGAACTGCCTGCCAACGGCGGCAAGGAAGGTCGGGATGACTGACCGCTAAGGGTCTTGACTTACATCTTCATATCTAGATAAGAAGATACTTAAGATGTCCCGCTCACTGCTTATCGCTGCGCTCCGCAGTCCCGTGCGACCCACGGTGTCGGTGGAGTTCTTTCCGCCTAAGGACGCGGAGGGTGGGGCACGCATGCTCAAGGTCGCCGAGACCCTGAAGCCGCTGGGCATCGATTTCGCCTCCCTGACTTATGGCGCTGGGGGCACTTCCCGCGACACCACGATCACCTATGGTGCGGAGCTTGTGAAGATGGGTATCCCGCTGATTGGGCACCTGACCTGCGTCGGCCATTCTCGTGCCGAGCTCGCCGGGATCATCAGCCAATATGACAAGGCTGGGTTCTCGGGCATTCTCGCCCTACGCGGCGATCCGCCCAAGGGGCAGAAGGATTTCGTCGCGCATCCGGAAGGCTTCGCCCATGCGCAGGGGCTTGTCCGCCAGATCACCGCGGAGCAGCCTGGTCGTTTCGCTATCGGCGTCGCCGGCTTTCCCGAGCGCCATCCGGACGCCGTCGATGACTTGTCCGACATCCGTTTCCTCGCGGGCAAGGTCGCGGCGGGCGCGGATTTCGTGACCACGCAGCTCTTCCTCGATAACGAGGACTATTTCCGCTTCGTCGCCCGCGCCCGCGCCGCCGGTGTCGCGGTGCCGATCCTACCGGGCATCATGCCCGTGCTCTCCTTGAAGCAGGCCCGGAATTTCTGCGGCTTCTGCAAGGCCCGCATCCCTGACGCGCTCGTGCGCGAGCTCGAGGCCTGCGGTCCGGACGAAGAGGCCCAGCGTAAGGTCGGTGTCTCCTGGGCGGTTCGTCAGGCGCGAGGCTTGGTCGCCCGCGGCGCGCCCGGTTATCACGTGTATATCCTCAATAAGGCCGAATCAGCGGTAGAGCTGTTCGCCGCGTTGCGCGATTAAGTCGGCCGTTCCTTTAATAAGTTTGTAAAGCCATTCCGCTGGACGTGTGATGGAACATGGCCCCACCCCCTGTTTCCTCGGCAACCGGCTGGCAACGTGGCTTCTGGTGCCTGATGGGGACGCAATTCCAGAACGCGTTCAGCGACAATGCGCTCAAGCAGCTGATCATCTTGGTCCTCATGACCAGTGCCGCCGCTTCCGCTGGGGGAGGCTCACAGGATCGGATGGTCTCCATGGTGACGGCCGTCTTCTCGGCGCCGTTTATCCTCTTCGCGATGCTGGGGGGCTGGCTGGCGGACCGTAACAGCAAGCAACGCGTGATGGTCAATGTGAAGGTCGCGGAAATGGGTATCATGGCGTTCGCTGGGCTCGCCCTGGCGACTGGAAACGTAGTGCTGAATCTCGCGGCCGTCTTCCTGATGGGTTGTCATAGCGCCATCTTCGCGCCGTCCAAATATGGTATCTTACCCGAAATCCTACCCCACGAGAAACTATCTTGGGGTAATGGTATTCTCGCCCTGCTGACCTTTCTCGGGGTCATCCTCGGCACGGTGGCTGCCGGGCTCTTCTCAGATGCCTTGAAGGGGTACGAGACCAAGGGGCTCGAGTGGATTGCCGGTCCGATCTTGATGGTAATCGCCTTCGTCGGCTGGTTGCTTAGCCGACAGATCACACCGGTCCCTGCCGCCAACCCGACTTGCCCCGTCCGTATTAATCCCGTCACCAACCTCTGGCGACAGCTCATGATCATCAAACAGGATCGCGACCTCTGGCGCGCGTGCTGGGGTAACACGGGCTTCTATTTCATCTCGGCCTTGGTGATGATGAACGTGGTCGTCTTCGGGCGGGGCGTCTTGAATCTCAGCGACACCGATAACAGCCTGATGAACGTTTGGTTGGCGCTCGGCATCGGCTTCGGCAGCGTCGTTGCGGGTTATGCCTCCCGTGGTCACATCGAATATCGCCTCGTGCCGATCGGCGCGCTCGGTCTGGCTCTGAGCACCGTGCCGATGGGAATGGAGGGTGTCACGGCCGGGACGTTCGGTATCTGCATGGCCACCTTGGGCTTCTCCGCTGGTCTATTCATCGTCCCAGTCGTCTCCGTCATCCAGCATCGTCCCGCGCCTGAGGACAAAGGCTCGGTGCAGGGTGCGGTGAGCAGCCTGAGCTTCATCGGAATCCTTTTCGCCGCTGGCGTCCAATGGGTCGCCCGGGAGGCCTTCCAGGTCAGCTCGGGGCAGGTTTTCTGGATCTGCGGCGCGACGGCCATTATCTGCGGAGCCTACGCGGCGATTTCCCGAGGTAGGTTCATCAAGGCCGAGTAGTCCTAAATAAGGCCGAATCAGCCGTCGACCTCTTCGCCGCCCTCCGCGACTGAGGCCTCAATAGGCTTGCCGTCCGGCGGCGGTCGTCATGACATCCCGCGTGTACGAGGCCTCTGACCATCCCGGCTG
>CAMDQP010000128.1 GCA_945906115.1 Opitutus sp. GAS368 | reverse complement strand
ATCTTCTGTTCGACTTCCATGAACTTGGCTTCGATGTGGACCTGCTTGATGTCGGAGTAGCGACGGATGATGTTCTTCACTCGGTCCAGATTCTTACGGCTCTGGTAGACGATGAGGTTGGTACCGTCATAAGAGAGGGTAGCCGGGGGTTCGAATGCCACGCCCGAACGGGTGAGGAAGTTCTTGATCGCCACTTCTTCCGGACGCTGGCCATCGCCCGCACCGGCACCACCGGCGGCGGCGCCACCGAAGGGACTGGCGGCACCGCCGCCGCCCGCGGCAGCACCACCGGTGCCACCAGCGCCGAGACCGGTCATCTTCAGCACGGCCGCCGTGGAGAGCGGGTAGATTTCGGTCTCGAGGAGACTGTCGCCGGTGTCTTCGCGGACTTCGACGATACCACCGGAGCCGATGGTGAAGCTAAAGCCGACGCGCTTACAGGTGTAATCAAGGGCCTGATAGACGGAGACGCCGCGAAGCTGGATGCTGACCGTGGGATTCTTGTTGGCAGTGTCGATGAGGACGATGTTTACGCCCTTCTGATCCTTGTCGTAGGTGGCGGCCTGAGTCTGCAGGAGGATGAGCGCGCGGTCGAGTGGCTGGTCGCGGACGAGGAAGCCCTCGGGGAGCTGGATGGACTTCATTTTCTCGATCACCGGGTCGTTACCATTGGCGGAGTCGACCTTGACGTTTTCACGGTTGAAGACTTCGGGGAGCTTCCAGGACTCGTCAAGGAGCTCGAGGAGTTTGCCCTTGGTCACGCCAAGATTCCACCGGCCAGAATTTTCAGACAGCATCTGACGGATGCGAATCTGGTAGGCCTTGGATTCAGAATTATTGGGCTGGTACTGCAGGACTTCGCGGTAGGAGTCGAGGGCACCCTGATAGTCGCCGTAAAGGTAGCGGGCACGGCCCCGGACGAGCAGCTCGTTGACCTTGTCGTCCTTGACGCGAAGGCCAGGAGAAATCTCGTCGACATTGCGGTAGGTCGGATCGTTCCGCTTGGAGGCGAATTCCTTCTGCAGGCGGATGACTCGGGCGTCATCATTACCCTTGAGTTCGGCGTACTGGGCGATGACCGCGGTGGCCTTGATCATGTCGCGCGCTTCGATGGCTACCAGAGCGCGGCGGGCGAGGGCGGAGCCCTTGGCATCCTTGATGCGCTCCTTGAGGCCGGCGTTGGAAAGGCTGGCGCTACCGAGAGTGCGGTCCGCGGTATCGAGGTCGGCCAGAGCCTTGTCGATGGACTCAGCCGTTCCCTGACGGATCAGGCTTTCGGCAGAAGAAACCACGTCTCCCTGCTTGCCGATCGAGTCGGAGTTGGCCCGGGCGAGGCGATTAACTTCGGCCTTGGCCGCGGAGGGGCCGCCGGCATCGCGGGCGACACCGACTTCCTGTTTGGCGAGGGAGATGGAATCGCGAAGAGCCTGGGCGGCGGGGGCGGTGTTCTCGGCGAGGGCACCTGCAGCGACGTCAAGCTGTTCGAGGGCAGCCTTGTGGTCGCCTGCAGCAGATTTGTTGCGCGCGTCTTCGATGACTTTGGTGACCTGGGCGAAAAGCTTCTCATTAGACGCGGCTTCATCGGCCGGGACGACGGGAGCATCCGGCTTCGGGGCGTCGGCGGCCTTCTTGGCGGCTTCGGCTTCGGAGATGGCGGAGTTGACGGAGGCGAGGCCTTCCGTGGCGCCGACATCCTTGGCGTCGATGGCGAGGATCGCCTCGAACTTAACCTTGGCGGCCTGCAAGTTGCCTTCATCGCGGGCCTTCAGGGCCTCAGCGAGGAGCTGCGGCTTGCGTGCGGCGGTATCGCCGTCTTGGGCGATAAGAGAGCCGGCGGCGAGGGCCAGAGCGAGAGCGGCCCAGGCGAGCTGCGAACGGTGGAGATTTTTCATGGGGTGGTAGCGTTAAAAATTATTGCTTGGGGGTGGTTGCCTTGGTGGCGGGAGAGGGAGTGGTCTTCGGCTTGACGACCGGAGGAGGCGGCGCCGGGACGGTGAGCGTCTGGGGATCAGAGGTGAGTTTCTTCGGCTTCTTGGGGTTAAGAGCGAAGGTTTTGTCAAAACTCACGCTCTTGTTAGGCAAGTCAATGTCTTTGACCGCATATTGGGCCCCATTATAATTAAACTTATCCCCAACGGCGTGCAGCGTGAGGCTCCAAGTCGGGTCGGAAGTGGAACTGATGATGATGTCTGTGCGGGCGGTGAATTCCGTCGGCTTCTCGTCGTTGATTTCGACGATTTGACCGAATTGGCGGTCATCGACCGTCAACAGGTTACGGGTGAACGGGATACCATCGGCGTCCTTACCCTTAATGACCTTGTAGGACTTGAGGGTGAGGTAGGGAGCGTCGGCGATGGGCTTGTTCAGCTTACAGTCGTCGAGGTACTGCTTCGTCTTGACGTTTTTCAGCGCGAAGAGGCGGTCTTCCTCTTTCTTCCCGGGTCCCAGCGTGGACTGGTCGAGCATGAAGGTGTAGGTCGGGTGCCCGGCCGAGACCAGTGCGATACCAAACGGAGGCATCTCCTCCGCCTTACGGCTACGCGGAACGTACTCCTTGAGCGCCGAATCCCAGACGACGTCGATCGTCGTGAAGAGGTCGTAATCCCAATTGTCGTCATTCTCCTCCGGCGTTGGCCAATCCAGCACGTTGTCATCTAAAGAGGCGCGGGGGGTAGACGGGTAGGCTTCCCCTCGAGGGGCGGCTTCCTTGAGCAGCGTGATGGCGGCGGTCTTGCCAGCCTCATCGGGGACGATGGGCGCCACCAGGCCGGGAGTGAGAACCACCACGGCCCCGGCGACGAGCAGGAGCGCGCCGAGGATGACGAGGATGATGTCGTTGCGAGAATTCATGACCGGGGTGCTTTATTTCTTGGGTTCACCTTCGGCGGTGGCCGCAGGCTTCTCCTCGGGGATGGAAAGATAGTCGATTTGCACGACAAAAGAAGAGAGCTTGCGCGGCACGACGAGAACGCGCTGATCCACCAGCGAGGTGGCTGGCTTGGAGCCGTTGACAACAACAGGTTCTTCGGCTCCGAAAAAGCCGCCGAGCACGGATGGAGCGGCGGCGACAGCGGCGGCGGCACCTGGCAGCGCGGCCGGGGCGGCGCTGCTAGCAAGCAGCTTCTCAACTTCCTTGGACGCCAACCCGACATCGATCGTCGTGATAGCGACCGGGCGGCCGGAGTTGCGAATCTTGTTCACGAACGTGCGGAGGGTCGGCGTGTAAGCGACGAAACGGACGCGAAAAGAAAGCGAGTCGACTAGTCCGCTGCGGTCGAAGGTGCGGGAAGGAAGGAACTCGTCGATTTCGTTCTTGGAGCCGTCCGCGTCGGGGGCGTAGCTACCGGCGCCAGGCTTACCTTCGGGAATCAGGACGAATGTCTCGATGGGCTCGCGGTCGATGGACTCGATGAGCAAGGGAGTGCCGGCTGGGCGGGACTCGGCGAGCTGACGGACGATGAAATCGATGACCAGACGCTGCTGGTCGACCTTCTGGAAATCGCGTTTCGGGGAGGTGCCCTGGTTGTGGATGTAGCGATGGAAACCGAAGGCGGTCGGGTCGTTCGGCATCAGCTTGATGCCTTGGTCGGCGGCGAGCTTACGCCAGCCGTCGACGGACTCGCGCAGGAGCGCGCTCAGTTCGGCGGAATTGGCCGAAGCCTTACCCTTGATGACGAGATCGGGATTGCCGGCGATCGCGGCGCGGAGTGAGGAGAGATGCACCTCGAGCTCCTTGACATCGTCGGCCGCCGCTTCGACGTTCTTATCATTGAGCGAGACGAG
>CAMDQP010000127.1 GCA_945906115.1 Opitutus sp. GAS368 | reverse complement strand
GCGCTCCACGCCCATCGTCGTCGGCAACACCGTGCCCGTCGCTCGCTTCCTCGCCCCGCAGGACGGCGACTTCTTCACGCCCGGTAAGCCTCTCAGCTACAAGGTGACCGTGCAGGACGTCGAAGATGGCCCCTCGGAGGCCAAGGCCGTTGAGTTCGGCGGGCGTACGTTGGTGACCTCCTCCTTCCTTCCCGCGGACGGCAAGGCCGTCGCGGTCGATCCAGGCCTGTCGCTGATGCGCCAGAGCGATTGCTTCAATTGCCACGCCATGGAAACCCCGCTGGTCGGCCCGGCCTTCGTGGCCATCGCCGACAAATACCGCAAGCAGGCCGGCGCCGACGACCTCCTCAACCAGAAGATCCGCCTCGGTGGCAGTGGCGTCTGGGGCCTTGTCCCGATGCTCGCCCATCCTCAGCACACTGAAGATGAAGTCGCCATCATGGTTCGCTGGATGCTCGCGCTCGAGAAGGGCAAGGGCGGTCCGATCATTACCCGCGGACTTGAAGGTCAGCTGACCGCAGCAAAAGATAACAAGCCCGGCAAGTTGCTCCTCGAAGCCATCTACACCGACGTCGGAGCCGGCGTCGCCGGCCCGCTCTCAGGCAAGGCTTCCGTCGCGCTGCGCCACCGTCGCATCGAAGCAGAGTCCGGCGAAATCACCAACGCCAAGAACACCGGTAAGGCCATTGGCTCCACCAACCATGGCACCACCATCAAGTTCGCCAACCTGAACCTTGCGGACACCAAGAATATCAAGATCAACGCCTCCGTGGGCGGTGGCGCCAAGGGCAGCCAGATCGAGGTCCGACTTGATTCGCCGACTGGTCCGGTCGTCGCGACCGTCGATATTGCCCACACGGGCGACTGGGGTAAGTCCATGGAGAACAAGGCCAAGCTCACCCCGGCGACTGGTCGCCATGACGTCTACCTCGTCCTGACCAACCCCAAGAAGGGTGGCGGCCTCATGAACGTCGACTGGGTGGAATTCGGCCAATAACTCACGGTAATTCGTTTTGCCTAAGGAAAGGGGAAGGGCCAAATTGCCCTTTCCCTTTTTTATTTCCGCCACGTGTCCGAATCCGAAGACCAACTAGACAAGCCGCTCGACCCTTTCGACCCCGAGGTCATCGCCCGCTCTAACCGCGCGATCCTGGTCGGATTGCAACGCCAAGACGATACGGCAGCAGAAGCCCAGGCGCTCCTCGATGAACTCCACGAGCTCGTCAGCAACGTCGGCGTCGAGATCCGCGGTTCCATCATCGCGAAGCTCCGCGAGGAGAACCCACGCACGCTCGTTGGTTCCGGCAAGCTCGAGGAGATCGCCCAGCTAGCTCGCGACAACGAATGTGGCCTAATCATCTTCGACGACGAGCTTACGCCGGCGCAGCAGCGCAATTGGGAGAAAGACGCCAAGCTCCGTGCCATCGACCGTCAGGAGATCATCCTCGATATCTTCATCACCCGCGCGAAGACCCGCGAGGCCGTGCTCCAAGTCGAGCTCGCCGCGCTGCAGCAGATGCTGCCGCGCCTGAAGCGCCTCTGGTCCCACCTCGACCGCCAGCGCGGCGGCGGCACGATGCAGCGCGACGCCGGCGAGACGCAGCTGGAGATGGACCAGCGCAAGATCCGCGACAAGATCGCCAAGGTCCGCCGCGACCTCGCGGAAGTCGTCGCCCAGCGCGCCACCCAGCGCAAGCAGCGCAAACGCGTCCCGCTCCCGACCTTCTCGATCGTCGGCTACACCAACGCCGGTAAGTCCTCGCTCCTCAACAAGCTCACCGGCTCCGAGGTGCTCGCCGCAAACAAGCTCTTCGCCACACTCGACCCCACCACGCGCCGCCTCGCCCTGCCCTCTGGCCGCGCTTTACTTCTGACGGACACCGTCGGTTTCGTCCGCCGCCTCCCGCACCGTCTGGTCGAAGCCTTCAAAGCCACGCTCGAGGAAGCCGTGCAGGCCGATTTCCTGGTCCACGTCATCGACCTCGGCTCGCCCGAGCGCGACAAGCACGCCGAGACCACCTTGCAGGTCCTCACCGAGATCGGTGCCGGTGATCGTCCCGTGATCACCGTGCTCAACAAGGCCGACTTGTGCGACGAGGTCGAACGTGCCCAAGCCCTCGCGGCCTACCCGGACGCCAAGCTCGTCAGCACCAAGACCGGGGAAGGCCTGCCTGCCCTGCTCCAGCGCCTCGAGGAATGCGCTGCCAGCCGGGATGAGCACATGACCCTACTCATCCCCCACGACCAGTACGCCATGCTCTCCAAGCTACATGCAGGGGCCACTATCCTCAATTCTAAGGCCCTTCCTGAGGGAACCCGAGTGGAAGTCTACGTCCCGACCCGCCTGCAGGAGACATGCCGGGCCTGGGCAATCAAGGAGTAGGTCATTTTTTGCTCCCAAGTGGGAAACTTTTCGCTTTGTTTAGTGTTACCTAAGAACACCCATGCGCACCCTCGCCCTCATCGCTCTCCTCTCCGCCTCCTCGGCCTTCGCCGTCTCCGAAGCCGACCGTGAAAAGGCCTTCAAGGCCGACATCGCTCCGCTCCTCGAAAAGAGCTGCGCCAACTGCCATGACCCGAAGAAGGCCAAGAACGGCAAGGTCAAGGCCGGCTTCGACTCTTCGAGCCTCAAGTCCATCGTCAAGGGCGGCAAGGAAGCCGGCGAAGGCATCACCTGGGGCGACTCTTCCAAGAGCTCCCTCTTCAAGACCGTCAATCTCTCGCTGACCAGCCCCGAGGACGAGCTCGCAATGCCCCCGAAGAAGTCCCACGAAAAGAACCCGCCTCTCTCGAAGGAGCAGGTTGCCAAGATCAAGGCCTTCATCGAAGCCAAGTAAGCCTTCCGGCTTACCTACTAAAAGCCCGCGGCAACCCGCGGGCTTTTTTTGTGTCTAAACCATAAGGGCCTTATATGACTGCTTGCGTTTGACCCACTGCCGGCCGGCCCCCAATAAACGAAGAACCCCTTTCCGCTCCATGACCCCTCTCCACCGCATCGAAGAACGCCTGCACGCTCTGACCGTCCGCCAAGCCATCGGATTTGTCGTCGGCGCCAACCTCTTCCTGGTCGTCCTGGCACTCGCCCTTCCCGCCGACGGCGAGATGCGCGGGCCGGCCCTCCTCTCGGTCCTCGGCAACTTCCACATCCTCGCCCTGCACATCCCGGCGGCCGTCTTGCTCATCGTCCCGCTCTTCGAATTCTTCGAACGGCACGCGCAAGCGACCGCGACCGTGCGCCGCCTCTCCGTCTTCTCGGCCGCCGGCACCTGGGGCGCCGTCCTCTGCGGCATCCTCCACGCCCACTTCAACGGCTTCGCCGGCGACTCCATCCAACTGCACCTCTGGGGAGGCATCGCAGCCTCGGCCTTCGCCGGCACCGCTAGCCTCCTGCTCGCCCAGGGCTTCCGCGTGCGCCTCCTCGGCCAGATCATCGCCATCGGCGTGATGGGCTTTGCCGCCCATATCGGCGGAGAACTCGTTCACGAAGAAGGCTTCCCCTTCAAACCCAACAAGAAGGTCATCGCCGACTCCAAGAAGGAAGAGACTCCTCGCGTCGTCACCACGAGTCAGAAACGGGATGACTACACCCAGGTCATCCGCCCGATCCTGGAAGCCCATTGCGTCGAGTGCCATGGCGCCAAGAAGGTGAAGGGCAAGCTCCGCATGGACACACTCGAGGCCCTCAAAAAAGGCGGTTCGGAAGGCTCTGCTTACGTCGCTGGCGACCTGAAGAAGAGCCTCATGCACGTGCGCGTAACCCTCGATCCAGAAGACGAAGATTTCATGCCGACCGAGGGGACGCCGCTCACGAAGGAACAGGTGCAGGCCTTGGCCCTCTGGATCGA